>NZ_CAJCKK010000021.1:0-90028 GCF_903970865.1 Bacillus sp. ME78 | reverse complement strand
ACTCTCTGTTCCTATACGATGCTCTACAGATCACTCACTAAACCAGCTTCGATCGAAAATTCACCACGAGCCATTCCGATTTGAATAGCTGATGCAACTGTTGCCCCAATAAAACCACCAGCAGCTGCTGTACCATTAAATGCACCAGAAAAAATAAGTGAAAATGCTTCAGGAATTTGGTCGTAGTGATAGAAAATAATTATAAGACCAGCAATTATATAAAAGAAAGCTTTAATAGGAACAACATATCCCGTCACTTTCCCAATTTTTTTTACACCGCCTAAAATAACAATTGCGATTAAAAATGCCATTAGTATGCCAGTTAAAGCAGGAGGGAAAGAGAAATTAATTCGCATTGCCTCTGCAACTGAATTAGATTGCACCATATTACCAATACCAAAAGAAGCAGTTGTACCGAATATAGCGAATAATACTGCTAGCCATTTCTTACCTAAACCACGTTCTAAATAATACATTGGCCCACCTGAATATTCACCATTTTCATTACTAACACGGTATTTCACTGCAAGTATTGCTTCAGCATACTTTGTTGCCATACCGAACAATGCGGTAATCCACATCCAAAATATTGCACCAGGTCCACCTATAGTAACAGCTGTTGCAACACCAGCTATATTTCCCATACCAATCGTTGCGGCCATAGCTGTCATAAGTGCTTGGAAGTGACTAATATCTCCAGAAGAAGTAGTATCTTCTGATTTTTTAAAAGCTAGTTTGTGAGCGTATAATAGTTTACTAAACTGTAAACCTTTTAAACGCACTGTGAGAACGACACCAGTTCCAACGAGTAGCAGCAAAGTTGGTAATCCCCACACGTATTGATTTAGTTGTTCTAATACTTTACTTACTGTCTCCATCTTTATTCTCCTTTTTTAGAAAAAATAAAAACCACTTCAAGTAAATGAAATGGTCTCTGGAGAAACAAGGGATAGAAAAATAAACCGATACAATCGGCTTTTTCTTTCGCTTGTCTCTGTCCTTTTACCTGAGAGATTATCCGCTAAAGTAGCGGATTTGCTCCTTCGGTGCTCGTTTTCCTCCGCGCTCTATAAAAGCGAGAGGGAGTCTCTCCAGAGATTCGTCCCCATGCAGTTCTACTTGTAACCAAGACCTGAGAGTTTCAAAGTTGGTATAACAACTTTTTGCCCCGTCGGTAGATCAATAGACCTTCTCCTGAATGGTTCATCCGAATTATAAAATTTATAAACACATTGATTGTAAATCAATAAAAATATTATAGACATACAAATTGTGAATTGCAATCATTTTTTATTTTAAAATAGTAAATAGTTTTATTTTTTTGTAAGTCCTAATTTATCTTCAACTTCATTTAAAGTAGATAAAGCGATGACAATATGTTGATCCGCAAGTCCTAAAGCTTGTGTTGTTTTTTCAATAGTTTCATTGGTTGGAATAGAGTTATTTGTTCCGTCTATAATCAAATTTGCTGCATTTTTCATGAAATTTGATGCGGATTTAAACTGAGTTGTGAATTGAAGTAGTTGTTTTTGTATATCTATATTTGTTATGTTTTCTTCAATTTTAAGTGTGTCTATTTCGTTCATAATTGTTTCATACTGCTTGGAAACGGCATTCATTGTAACTAATAGTTTATTTCGATCTACTGAATCTCCATTCGTGTTAATCTCTTCCCAGGCAGGCAACCAATCTTTTTCGATGATGTTATTATAAGTAGTAGTCAATTCATTAATTTTAGGTTGTAATTTCGTTTTGAAAGTTTTTGTATCCGCTGTTTCTACAGGTGCTTTTTCGTTGTTATTTTTAACATTAGTAACGTAGAAAATTGTACCGAAAATGATGAAAATAGAAATAATAACTGTCCATTTAGTAAAAAGTAATTTCTGCAATATGTAACGCCTCCAAAATTTAAAAACTTATAATTATAATATATAACAATAATGTTGTTTTAAGTAGAGAAAATAGGTTAGAAATGATTTAAAATATATCTTTTCTATACATAAATAATTAAAGTTAGTAAAATGATGAAAGTTATATGTGAGAAAAGAGGGTTTTTAGTGAAAATGAATAGAAGAAAACTAGTTTCAAGTATTTCAATGGCTATGTTATTAGTTGGTGTAATTGCATTCATATTTATGAATAAAGAATCTAAAATTAAAGGTTTTCCAGTACCAATGTCAGCAATGCATATTAACGATGATAAGGAAGAGGACTATCAATATATAAGTGTAATGCCAATTACAAAGGCGAGTGGATGGGAGAACTTAGGGGAAAACGGGCATACTGTTAGTTTTAAAAAAGGGGAGCGGAAGGTAGCAGTAGTACATTATCCAGGAGACATTACGTATTATTTATTTGAAAAATAATTGATGATAAAAGGGATAGGGAGTAGATGATAATGTAAGATTGTTTACTTTCTATCTTTTTTGGATTTTAATTCTGAATTGTTTGAATTAAAATTATTATGCGTATAGAATAAAATAATATGTTTTATTGAATGATATAGATAATAAGTAATATATAATAATGTTATGTAAACTATAAACAGGGGAAGAAAGCAAATCAAGAGATTTTAATTTTTATATTTTAGATGTATTTTTACACGGTAAGTATTCCAATAATCAACTTACAACATTTACGGAGGGCATCAAACTTTGAATAAGTAATGGAGTTGATAACAAAATAAATTAACGTTTGTGTATATGGAAAAATAGAAAGTATGGCGAGTGGGAAATGTATCGGATCATAAGGGGGAATTAAAAATGTTACTAAAAACAATCTACTGTAAGGTGGAAGAAGAGAAAAAGGAATTGTTTTCAAATGCGCAAGAAAAATGGCGTGATATACAGCACCTAGATGGTTTTCATGGACAATTTGGTGGATGGAATGAAGATGAGGCATGTGTATTTACTTTATGGGAAGATAGAAGTGTATATCAATCATTTATGAATGGTGCTCACGATACAATTTATTTAAATAGTAATCAAGAGGATACGTTTCTTTCATGTGAAATTGAATTATTTCAAACGTTGTATGATATAACTGATATGCATTTGAAAGACGTTGTAATAGAGGGAGCATTCGTAAGAGTTGCTATATGTGATGTAAAATTGGAAAAGGAAAAGCATTTTTTACATAAGCAAGAAACAATTTGGAATAAAGGAATGGAAAAAGCAAAAGGAATGCTAGGTGGGGTAGTTGGGAAGTCTTTAAAAAATGAAAATCGTTACATAGTGTTAACGTATTGGAAAGATGAAATAGCGCACCAACATTATGTGGAAGAGATTTTCCCAGATTTATATAAATTAGCTAATATTCATGAAGATATAGAAAAGATACAAGGAAAACAAGCTGTATGTAAGGAAGAATGGCTTGTATATTAAACGCTGAAAAAGTGCATAAATGATTGTATAATAACGATATTTTCTTATAAACAAGCAATTAATAGAAGACGTTATATACCCTTTCATGTTAATATATTTAAGTTATAATAGGAGGCTTACCCTTTTGTATTGTACGGTAGAAGCAGTGTGAGCTTGAAATTTTTTTTAGAAAAGGATGTGCCTAATTTGCGTATTAATAAATTTATTAGTGAAGCTGGAAAAGCGTCTCGACGTGGAGCGGATAAACTAATTAATGAGAGAAGAGTAATTATTAACGGTAAGGTTGCAAAAATTGGTGACCAAGTAAATCCAGGTGATGATGTACGAGTAAATGGAGAGCAGCTTCGAATTGCTCGAGATCACGTATATATCGCTTTAAATAAACCAGTAGGTATTACATGTACGAGTGAAAAAGCTGTAAAAGGTAATATTATCGATTTAGTGAACCATCCTTTACGAATTAGTCACATTGGACGTCTTGATAAAGACTCAGACGGTTTAATTTTATTAACGAATGATGGTGATATTGTTAATGAAATTTTACGTGCTGAAAACAAACATGAGAAAGAATATATCGTTTCAGTAGATAAGCCAATTACACCTGATTTCTTAGAGAAAATGGCAGCGGGTGTTAAAATTTTAGGAACAAAAACGCTTCCTTGTGAGGTTACACAGTTATCAAAATATGAGTTCCAAATTATTTTAACACAAGGGCTAAATCGTCAAATTCGCCGTATGTGTGAAGCTTTAGGTTATCAAGTATACACGTTAAAACGTACGAGAATTATGAATATCGAATTGAATAATTTACCAGTTGGGCAGTGGAGAGATTTAACGAAGAAAGAGAAAAGACGTCTATTTGCAGACTTAAATTACGAACCACAAGATTGGTAAAATTGTGAAGTGAAACCAAAAAAATTTGGTTTCACTTTTTTAATTAAATAAATAATTTTTTTAAACACTTGCAAAAATAAAATGAATAAGATATATTAAATAACAATAAATGGATGTTTTACAAAAAGCAAAGAAAAGGACACGAGTTATTTTACCCGGTTATACAGAGAAGGAAGGAAAGCTGAGAACTTCCTAACGCAGAAAAATAACTTACCACCTTAGAGCTGCACTAGGGAAATTAAGTATCTAGTGCCGTGTATGCGACGTTATCGCAAAAGAAGCCATTATGTTTTTTGTGATGGGAATCTGGGTGGAACCACGGATATAAGCATATTCGTCCCTATATTTAGGGATGAATATGCTTTTTGCATTCAATTTCATAATAAGCGAAGAAAAGGACACGAGTTATTTTACCCGGTTATACAGAGAAGGAAGGAAAGCTGAGAACTTCCTAACGCAGAAAAATAACTTACCACCTTAGAGCTGCACTGGGGAAATTAAGTATCTAGTGCCGTATAAACGACGTTACCGTAAAAGAAGCCATTGCATTTTGTGATGGGAATCTGGGTGGAACCACGGGTAAAAGCACGCTCGTCCCTATGTTAGGGATGAGTGTGCTTTTTATTATGAAATGGAGAGATGAAAAATGAAAGAACAAATGATTGAAATTAAATTTCCAGATGGTAGCGTGAAAGAATTTGGAAAAGGAATTACTTTAGAAGAAATTGCGGGATCTATTAGTAGTAGTTTGAAAAAGAAAGCAGTCGCGGGGAAAGTAAATGATGGATTATATGATTTACGCCGAAATATTGAAGAAAATGCGGAAGTAGAAATCATTACTATAGATTCAAATGAAGGTGTAGAAATTGCAAGACACTCTGCGGCACATATTTTAGCGCAATCTGTAAAAAGAATGTATGGTGATATAAATCTTGGGGTAGGGCCTGTTATTGAAAATGGATTTTATTATGATATGGATTTTCCAAGTAGTGTAAACGTAGAAGATTTACGAAAAATCGAAAAAGAAATGAAAAAGATTATAAATGAAAATATAAAGATAGAACGAGTTGAGGTTTCTCGAGAAGAAGCAGCAAAACTGTTTCAAGAAATGAACGATCGCTTGAAATTAGAACTTTTAGAAGCAATTCCTAGTGGGGAAAGTGTAACACTATATAAACAAGGTGAATTTGTAGATTTATGTAGAGGGCCACATTTACCATCAACAGGTTATTTGAAAGCATTTCAATTAACTCACGTTTCCGGTGCATATTGGCGAGGTGATAGTAATAACCAAGTGCTTCAGCGCATATATGGTGTTGCATTCTCTTCTCAAAAAGAATTAGAAGAGTATTTACATTTCGTTGAAGAAGCAGCAAAAAGAAATCATCGTAAGTTAGGCAATGAGCTTGAGTTATTTATGTTTTCTGAAGAGGCTCCGGGAATGCCGTTTTATTTACCGAAAGGACAAATGATTCGTAACGAATTGGAAGCATTTTTAAGAGAAATTCAAAAAGAGTACAATTATCAAGAAGTACGCACTCCGTTCATGATGAACCAAGAAGTATGGGAGAAATCAGGGCACTGGGGACATTATAAAGATAATATGTATTTCTCTGAAGTAGATAATAAAAGTTTTGCATTAAAACCGATGAACTGCCCAGGGCACATGCTTATGTTTAAAAATAAATTGCATTCTTATCGTGAATTACCGATTCGTATGTGTGAATTTGGTCAAGTACATCGCCATGAATTTAGTGGTGCGTTAAACGGATTATTAAGAGTACGTACTTTCTGCCAAGATGATGCACATTTATTTGTAACTCCAAAACAAATTGAAGATGAAATTAAATCAGTAATGGCGCAAATTGATTACGTATATAAAACTTTTGGATTCGAATATGAAGTAGAGCTTTCTACTCGTCCAGAAGATTCAATGGGTGATGATAAATTATGGGAGCAAGCAGAAGCGGCATTAGAAAATGTGTTACAATCGCTAAATTATAAATATAGACTAAATGAAGGTGACGGTGCTTTTTACGGGCCGAAAATTGATTTTCATATTAAAGATGCTTTAAATAGAAGTCACCAATGCGGAACAATCCAGCTTGATTTCCAAATGCCAGAGAAATTTGATTTAAATTATATAGATGAAAATAATGAAAAGAAAAGACCAGTTGTTATTCACAGGGCAGTTTTAGGGTCATTAGATCGCTTCTTAGCAATATTAATTGAGCACTTTGGAGGGGCGTTCCCGGCATGGGTGGCACCAGTTCAAGTGAAAGTAATTCCAGTTTCAAATGCAGTACATGAACAATATGCCAATGAGATTGCACATAAATTAGCACAAGCTGGAGTTCGTGTTGAAGAGGATGCACGAGATGAAAAATTAGGATATAAAATAAGAGAAGCACAAATGCAAAAAGTACCGTATATTCTTGTTATTGGGGATAAGGAAATGGAAAACGGAGCTGTAAATGTACGTAAATATGGAGAAGAGAAGTCAGAAGTTGTTGCGCTAGATGTATTTGTGGCAAGTATTGAAGAAGAAATAAAGAATAGAAAATATTGATTGTAAAGAAAACACACTATTAGAAATTAGTGTGTTTTCTTTTTTATCTTACAAAAATGTAAGGTAAATGTAAGCGAAATCGAGGGAACGAGTTGTAGAAAAATGAGAATATGAAGTAGGAAATAGGTTCATGTTAAGGGTGTAACTCTTATTGGATGAATAATTAAAAAATTCTTAAGAATTTACATGACAAAATAATAAGAAATATGTGAGAAATTGATTTTATACAAAAGGGATGGAGTGAAAGAGATGTCAACAAATGTAGTTACTGTAGAAAGTGTAGAAAAAACGTATGGGAAAAGAAATGAGAATCAGTCAAAAGCATTAAGAGGCGTATCGTTAAGTATTAAAGAAGGAGAATTTGTCGGGATCATGGGGCCTTCTGGATCTGGAAAAACGACATTACTTAATGTGATAAGTACACTTGACCAGGCGACAGGTGGTAGTGTGACGATAGCTGGTACAAATATTACTTCTATGAAAGGTAATGCATTATCAGATTTTCGATCTCAAAAATTAGGTTTTATCTTTCAAGATTTTAACTTACTAGAAAATTTATCGATTTATGAAAATATCGCTTTACCACTTTCTTTGCAAGGCGTACCATCAAGTGAGATTACTGGAAAGGTAAATGACGTTGCGAAGAAATTAGGCATCACTGAAATTTTAACAAAATATCCGACGGCTGTTTCTGGGGGACAAAAGCAAAGAACAGCGGCGGCAAGAGCTTTAGTACATAATCCAGCAATTGTATTAGCAGATGAACCGACAGGAGCGCTTGATAGTAAAAATGCAAAAAGTTTATTAGAAGCGATGCAAGATTTACATGAAAATCATAATGTAAGTATTTTGATGGTTACACACGATGCATTTAGTGCAAGTTATTGTGAGCGTATTTTATTTATTCAAGATGGTCTTCTTTATAAAGAATTAAATCGTCAAGGCACTCGAGAGAATTTCTATCAAGACATTTTAGGTGTGCTCGCTCATATGGGCTCAGCTGCTGAGTCTAAGTAGGGGGGCGAAACTATGTTATTTAAATTATCACGTCATAGTATGAAAAAGATGTTAAAAGATTATATGGTTTTACTTATTGGCCTCGTTATTAGTATTAGTATTTTCTACATGTTCCAAACAATGGCGATGAATAGTGAATTTACGAAAGATAATAGCCTAATTAGTAGTATTAGACTCGTCTTTTGGGTAGGTGCAATACTATTATCTTTCATTACTGTATTTTATATTATATATGCCAACTCTTTCTTACTCACGTTAAGAAGAAAAGAACTCGGTATGTACATGATGCTTGGTGCAAAAAAGAAAAAAGTAGCACAGTTATTATTTATTGAAACATTCGGTATGGGTATTGTCAGTATTATTATCGGTATTTTAGTAGGGATGTTACTTGCAAGTGTAGCAGGAAACTTTTTAATGAATGGAATGGAAATTTCAGCAAAAGGTAGTTATGCATCTGTATACACACCAGCAATTTTAGTTACAGCTATTTTCTTCTTAATACTATTTTTCATTACTGGCTTAATGAACAGTGTCCGATTGTTACGTAAAACTGAACTAGAGTTAATTCGTGAAGATGAAACACTAGATGAAGTAAAGAAAAGTAAAACTCGCATTATTATAATGACAGTACTTGGTGTATTACTAGTAAGTACAGGGTACTATTTTATGATCAATGTAAAAATATATGCTGAATTAGGTTTTATTATAGCAACCATCGTTACAACACTTGGAACATATTTTATCTTTAGTTCATTACTCCCATTTTTTGTGATGAAAATTAAGGGGAATAAAAAACGAAATGAAACGGGCTTAAATAGTTTTACATATGCACAGCTACGCTTTCGAGTAAATAGTTTATCGAGAGTATTAGGTACTGTAGCAATGTTAATTGCATTAGGCGCAGGTGCGATGACGGCAGGTATGGCTTTCCAAAAAAATGTAGGTATTATGACAGACTTTTCTCGTGTATATGATGTTGTAATTCATGATCCGAATGATCAAGACAAAGCTGCCTTAAAAGAAATGGAAATTGTTGAAGAAAGCAAGTACAAATATAAAGTAGATGGAGAAGCGGTTTATTATTTACGTAACGACTTAACTGCGAAACCACCACTTGTTTCAGACCATTTTGATACAAAAACGTTAAAAGAGCCTGTTCGTAAACGTGTGACTGAACCTTTAACTGAACCTGTATATTCAGCTTTAGAGGCTCCTGAATTAGCAAAATTCCCTCGTATGCCAAAGGATTGGGAAGACGCAGTTGTAAGAGAGATACAAATTACGCATAATCAATTTAGCGGAAAACCAGTAAGAATTGCAGACGAAGAGCATTATCAAGGAATTCAAGGAACAGAACACACTGTAACATTAGCAAAAGTAGATGATATGAAAAAATATAAACCGTTATTGATCGAAATAGACAAGAGACAAAAAGCACAAATTGAAAAAGCAACAGGTGAAAAGGTAGACTTATTTACGAAAATGACAATTTATCAGTTTATGAACAGCTTCATGAGCGGAACAATGTTTATGGGATTTTTCCTCGGAATTGCCTTTTTAGCAATGATGGCAAGTTCCCTTATGTTCAAAATATTAACAGGTGCTTCTCGCGACGTACGCCGTTATGAAATGTTACGAAAAATTGGTGTGAGACGCAGTATGTTAACGAAAAGTATATATAAAGAAATTTCATATTTATTTATCTTCCCAGCGATCATTGGCATTTCTCACGTTTTAGTAGGGCTTAACTTATTTAGCTTTATATTAGTTGACCCGTTTGTGAAAGTGTGGGTGCCAATAGGAATTTTCTTAGTCATTTATTTCATTTATTACTGGATAACTGTTCAACTTTATAAAGGTATGGTAATGCCGAAAGAAGAGGTAGCTAAATAGTTTATGAAAAGAGTCCTTGTGTTGAGAATAAGGGCTCTTTTTTTATGTTTTTTATAAAGAAGGAAAAGATTGGATAATGGTCGAAAAATATAATGTAACTTCCAAGAAATGACTAAAACAATACTATTTTGTCGAGAGAAAGGATACGAAGTATGAAAGAAATGCTACAGTTATTTCGCAACAAAGTGTATGCACGTTTTTTTCTAGCAAATATTTTAGAGCGACTCGGTTCTATGATAGCTGGAATTTCTTTAATGTTTTATTTGCTAGATCAATACGGAAAACAACCAGTTTACGCAACGATGACACAAATTATGATTGCATTACCTGCATTAATCTTTTTTCTATTGGTAGGGACAGTAGTGGATCGATTTGATAGACAACGTATATGTACAGTAAGTAACATATGTTGCTCGCTCTGTAATATTGGAATCCTAATTTCGCTTTATTACGGGATGATTATACTTGTCTTTATATTTTTATTTTTGGAAAATGCGTGTATACAATTTTTCTCTCCAGCAGAACAATCGATGATACAGGGAGTAGTTGAATCAGACCAATACGGTGCAGCAGCGGGTATTAATCAAATGGTAAATAGTTTGTATGCTTTGTTTGGTGTAGGAATTGCAACGATGGTGTACTGGACTTTTGGAATTTACGGGAGCATTTTAGTAAATACGCTCACTTTTATTATGAGTGGTATTTTGATTCAAACAATCTCCATTCCAGAAAAAGTTCGTTTACCAAATGGTAGAACAAAATGGAAAGAAGTTAATTTGAAGATGTTAATAACAGAGTTTAAAGAAGGGATTAGGTATATATACCAAAATGAAACTTTAAAAAAATTACTTTTAGGATTTATCGTATTTGGATTATTAAATGGTGTTTTAAGTGTATCCACTACTTACATATTAAAATACAAACTAGCTCCAGAAACGTATGAAAGTTTAGCAATGGTGGGCGGTGTAGTTGGAGGGATTTCATTACTAATTGGAAGCATAGTAGCAACGAGTATAGGTAAGAAATATGCGCCAAAATCTATTATAGTTTTTGGTATGGCAGGATCAGGAGTCTTCTTTGGTATGTGTTACTTTGTAAATTACGTATGGTCTTTTTATGTATGTATCGCTTTAGCGACATTCTTTTTACCGTTTATTAATGTTGCAATATCAGGATGGATGTATGAGATCGTAGAAGAATCGTTTATGGGGCGTGTTCAAAGTTTGCTAAGTCCATTAACGACAGGGTTTCAATTGTTATCTCTTGGAGCGATAGCTATGTTATTCCCGAAATGGATTGAGGCGGATACTTTGTATATTATTTTATTTGGTTTATTATTTTTTGTTACGTGTTTATACCAAGCTATTTTACCTAGTGGGCAAAAGCGAGTACATGTTGTAGCTAAAGAGATGTGACATATTTAGCTCTTTTTGTTTCTAGATATTCTATCGAATGGTAAGGGGTAATAGTTATGTTCATGCGAACTGCTAAGTGGTGTTGGATTACTTGTTTACAATTATTAGCTGCAATTCTATGTATAATCTGTTTAGGTGCGCTCCCTCGATTATTTAAGGGATTGCAAATTGATTTAATCGGTTTTTGGAACACAATTGTGTTTATTGGAGGAAAGTTACTCCGACCATGGGAAATTACATATGGATTTCGAGACTCAAGAAAATTATTTCCACAAATATGGATTCATTATATTGAAACTATGATTGTATTTCTATCAGCTTTTTTACTATCTTTGCTTATAGCGTATGTACTTGTTGTTTGGGTATTGCAGCGTTCTCATATGAAGCAAAAAATGTGGAATGGAGTTTTTCTTACGCTAGAGAGTATACCGGATATATTACTTATTTTATTATCACAACTTCTTGTCGTAATTGTTTTTCAAAAAACAGGTTTTATGCCAATAAAACTTGCTGGATTAGGAGAAGAGAGAGTACGATTGTTACCGATTATATGTCTTACAATACCAACAACGTTATTATTTATTAAACTATTGTTATTACGTTTTAAAGAAGAAATGGAGAAAGATTATAGTATATTTGCGAAGAGTAAAGGACTAAGTTTGCAGCATATTTTAACACATCATGTTTCAAGGAATGTTTTATTGACGACAATTTACTATGCGAAAACAAATATTTTATTTATGCTATCCAATTTATATATTATCGAATGGATTTTTAATACATATGGAATGTTTGTATTTGTAAAAGAAAATTCTAAATTAGAAATATTTACAGTGAGTCTAGTTATATTATACGTTCCGCTTTTTATACTATTTCGTATATTACATACGCTTTTACAAAATGTTATAAGGGAGCGTGTGTAACATGTGGCAAGTTGTAAAAAGAGATGTGAGATTTTGGATAGGTGTTACTTTTCTGAGTGTACTAATGATTATTAGTATTGGATATACGTTATTTTTCGATGGGAATATTCGTGAACTTACGATGATGTATAATGAAAAAGGAGAACTAGTGGCTGCTCCATTTTCGCCATCAAGTAAATTTTGGTTCGGAAGTGATACGAAAGGCCGTGACCTTGTCCAATTAATAATAGAAGGCGCGAAATGGACAGTTGGAGCGAGTATAATTATAGCAACTTTACGAGTTATAGTTGGAGGAGGGATTGGTTTACTTCTTGGTATGTATGGTAAGCGATCTTTTCCGGTTATCTCATCCTTTTTTGATCCTTTTAGTATTGTACCAATGGTTATGATTTCTTATTTTATGTTAAATGAAGTTTTAACGTTTGATAGTGGAGCGGAAGTTGTGCCGTTGTATTTGCGGGTGACATTTCAAATTATAGTTCTTACATGTCTTGCTGTACCAACAGTTATGTTGTATGTAGCGCAAGAAGTTAAACGTATTAAGAAAGAAGAATTTATGTTGGCAGCCACTGTGCTTGGCGGGAGTAAATGGCAGAGGTTGAAGCGCCATATATGGCCTCATATGTTACCATCATTTCTTTTATTAGTAGCACAACAATTTGTGAGTACTTTATTACTTCTTTTACACCTTGGTTTGTTGCAATTATTTTTTGGTGGAACAATAACCTTCAGTGGAATGGATCCAGATAGTGTAACAAAAGAATGGACAGGATTAATTGGTCAAAACTTCCGGCACTTAACTACTCATACATGGATTGTACTTATACCGATTGCTTTTTATAGTATGACAATCTTAGCTGGAAACCTTATTAGTAATAGCATGCAAGATGCGATTAAGCTAGGAAATGTGAGAAGGTCAAAGCGGGAAGGGAGAGAAGTGCAAGTAGAGAAACAAGTACAACCAACTATGAATGACTTTTCTTTTTATAGGGAGATACAAAAGTAAAGAAAGATAGCTGAAGACAAATCGTTTTCAGCTATCTTTTTTCGCTTAAAGTGGAGGTAAATCAATCTTACCTTCTTCAAATAATTCTTTTATCATATGCTTCGTATAACCAGCGGCTTGACCAAATGTGATTTTTGCTGGCATTGGTGCTTCGTTAGCATCTACAACTACATCAATAATACATGGTTTATTTTGTTTTACTGCATTTTGGAAAGCGGGAAGTAGTTCATCTAAATTCTCAACACGGTATCCAATACCTCCACACGCCTCTGCATATTTTGCAAAATCAGGGTTCGTTAAGTCTGTTTCGAATTCGATATTACCCATCACTTCTTGCTCGAATTTAATCATCGCAATTTTATTATTGTTTAATACGACGACAACGATTGGTAATTTATATTTTACAGCTGTTACGAAGTCATTCATCGTCATTCCAAATCCGCCATCACCACAAACTGCAAATACTTGTTTATCCGGGAATGCAATTTTTCCAGCAAGAGCACCAGGTAAACCGCAACCAAGTGTTGCGAGCCAGCTTGAAATGACAAATTGCTGGTTTGTCATACGGAAGTGCCTTGCGGTCCATACTGTTACATTTCCGACATCGACTGATAGAATTGCGTCATCATGTGCTACTTGCTGCAGAGCATGCATAACGCGTTGTGGCTTAATTGGAGTAGAAGTATCGTCTTCTTGATCGTGTAATTTTTCTTCCCACTTTTTCATCATTTCTTGATGATGTTCTAAGAAAGAATGGTCTGTGTGTTTTTCAACATTTTCAATTAACCATTGTAATGTTTTATCAGCATCACCAGCTAAACCAATATCTGTCGCATAACGTTTTCCGATTTGGGCAGGATCTGTATCGATATGAATTGTTTTTGCTTTTTCAGGTAAGAAACCAGTGAACGGATAAGAAGTACCAACCATAATTAAAGTATCTGCATGTTTCATTGCTTCATAAGAAGGTTTCGTTCCAATTAATCCTAATCCACCAATACAAAGAGGATGCTCATCAGGAATAATTCCTTTAGCAGGTAATGTAAGTACGATTGGAGCACCAATATGTTCTGCCAATGCAAGTAAAGATTCTCTCGCATGTTTTGTTCCTTTTCCAGCTAAAATCACAGGTTTTTTCGCTTCATTTATTGCGAGTTTCGCTCCATCTAAATCTTCTTTTTGTGGAAACAACTCAGGTAAAGTAAAAGAAGTATTTGTAATACGAGCACCATTTTTCACTTCGAATTTCGGGACATCATCTGGAATTGTAAGAACGGATACACCTTTTTTCGTATAAGCCATTCGAATTGCTTGATTCACTACGGCAGGTAGTTGCTCTGCTGACATAATACGCTGGTTATAAACCGCAACATCATCAAACATTCTTTCTAAATTTACTTCTTGGAAAAAGTCCGTTCCAAGTAAATCGGTTTCTACTTGACCTGAAATTGCTAGAACAGGGGCTTTATCGAGTTTCGCATCATATAAACCATTTAATAAATGAATAGCACCAGGTCCTGCAATTGCCATACAAACGCCAAGTTTTCCTGTTAATTTCGCATAGGCAGCCGCTGCTAATGCACCAGCTTCTTCATGGCGAACTTGAATGAATTTAATTTTATCTTGTTTTTTTCTTAAAGCTTCAATGATAGAATTGATGGAATCTCCAGGCATACCGTATATGTGTTCTACTCCCCAGTCAATTAATAAATCAACTAATGCTTCACCGGCTGTTTTCCCAAACATAATTGTTCCTCCTTATAATAGGTAGATAACATTATGTTTTGGATAAAAAGGAAAAATATACAAATAAGAAAATTTATCTGGTTATTTGTAATCTAAGAATCAGTGTGGGAGGAACAAAAGTTTCACTTTAGCAACTTTAATGATGACCAGCGAATAAAGTGAACACTGTTATTAGTAAAAAACCACTAGTTGCCCATATTAGAAATGTAAGGAAAGAGAGCTGTTTCTTAGCTTTCCAAAGCATTTCATGAATTGTGACATATCCAAGTGAACCAATAGCACTTCCCATAATGAGCCCTTGCAGGTGAAGAGCTTTTCCTTCCATCAAAATGCCAAAAACTGTGCCAGTACCGAGAATAAGAGAAAGTAATAAAGTCGTTAATAAAAAGGAAATATATTTATGTTTTGTAAAAAGAAATGGAATAATTAAAGCTAATCCTTCTGGAGTATGGTGAACGACGATTGCTATTAAAAAGGGAATGGCAGAGTCATTATGATTTATAAAAGCTGTACCTAACGCAAATCCACTCGGTATATTATGAATAAATATAGCGAAAGAGAGAAAAAGAAAGGTTTGCCATGCTTGTTGATCTTTTTTATGTATCATTGGATGGTGACAATAGTTATCTAATAAGCCCATAACTAAAATACCGATAGCTATACCAAGTATAGGTCCAATCATTTCATAGCTTGAAAATGTTTCAGGAATAATTTCAAGTGACAATAACCCAAACAAAATACCGCCACATAATGCGTATAAACGATGCATCTTTTCTTCAATGAGTTGGCGTGTTGCTACTCCAACAGCACCTCCTAAAAGTAATCCACCGAACGAAAAAAATGTTACAATCATTGGAATCCATAAACGTTCCATAGTATCACACTCCGATTCTATTCCCTTATTTTTAGCTTACGAAAAGGAAAGTTAGATTAGTCCAAGTAATTGTGTTTGATTATAGAGAAAAAAGTAGTGATTCGTTATAATTTATATATTGAATTTAAGTGAGAAAATGAAAAGGGGAATTGGTTATGCAACAAATTAAAAAAATAGGAAACTCATTTTGGTATATGACACCTGTTTCTGAAACAGATAGACCTATCTTAGGAATGGTCGTTGGACAAGAAAAAACGTTAATGATTGATGCAGGGAATTCAGAAGAACATGCACAATTATTTTTAGAAATGTTAAAAGAAAAAAATGTATCGAATCCTGATTTTGTAGCACTAACGCATTGGCATTGGGATCATATTTTTGGATTGCCTGTATTACAAAATGCTTTAACTATTGCGCATATTGAAACGAAAAAAGAAATGCAGTCACTAGTATCTTATGAATGGACAGATGAAGCGTTGGATGCACGCGTAAAAGAGGGTACTGAAATTGCATTTTGTGCGGATTGCATAAAAAAAGAGTTTGAAGAAAAAGCGAGAAATATTAACATTATTCCTCCGACCTTAACGTTCCAGAATCAAATTGAATTAGATCTTGGTGAAGTGACATGCGTGTTAAAACATGTGGGCGGAGATCATGCACATGATTCAGTTGTTATTTACGTGAAAGAAGAAAAGATATTATTTTTAGGAGACTGTATATATGCAGATATTTTTTCTTCGAAGTGGAACTATACGACGAAAAGAACGTTTAAATTGATAGATGAATTAGAGAAATTTGATGCTGAGACATATATTCTCTCTCATGGGGAAGCGATAAATCGAGAGGAGTTTTTACAAGAGATTCGTATGTTAAAAACAGTAGGAACTTATACAGAAGCTCATAAAGGTGATGAAGAGAAGATAAAGGCAGCGTATAAACAAGAACTAGATAGAGAATTAAATGAAGATGAGTTAGAAACAATAACTTATTTTGTCAATGGTTATGAAATGAATAATCAATAAGACACTACATTAATCCAATATAATTAAATTGCACAAAAAGAGTATTGAAATTTAATTCAATACTCTTTTCAATAGTTAAATATGTAGTTTCAACCAAATTCTAAATATGGGGGTTCATCGTCTGAAGTGATTTCAATCTATTTATTTTTCGTATAGATAGTGATTCAAGTAGAAGCTTTCTTTGCTAATTCAGTAATATACTCGAAGAAAGTATCATGTTTTACATCGTAAACGACATTTACAGGTCGTCCATTAGCAGTTTCCTCTGTACGTCCTTGGCTTGGTCCGTATGTATGAACAATACTATTAATCGTTTCAGTTTTTGCAAGGCTAGTGTTTCCGACAAGCGCGGTAGTTAGTACATCCCATAAATAGTAGGTAGAGTTCGTTGAGAAGTGAACGAGGGGGGGAACCATTGCATAGCATTGACCAAGGAAATCCATACCAATATACTTTCGTTCTTTTGCCCACTGTTCACGTATGTTTATAGTTAACGGAACTTGGTTTGTACTTTCTAGTGTCACTAAGTCGATTTTAATTTTTGCATCCCATACACGAGCTACTGCTTCAGGGTCCCAAAACGAATTCCACTCAGCTGTTCCATCATGCTCTGGTTCATGTACATTGCCTGCTGTAAGAAATGTACCACCCATCCAAACGAGACATTCAATTTTATCTTCAATTATGGGAGCTTCATATAACGCACGAGCAAGGTCAGTTAGGGGCCCGGTAAATAATAAAGTTGTTTTTCCTTCCGTTTGTAGAAGTGTTTCTATTAAATGGTGATGTGCAGGCTTTGCTGCCATGGGTGTTACAACTTTTCCAGACTCATTTAAAATTGGTAAAGCATCTACATAAAATGCATGCATCCGCCAGTCTTTCGGAAACGGGTTTTGCCCGCGAGAGTTTGAAGCGGCTACTGCAATATTATCTTTGCTGAAGCGATTAATAATTTTACGACTTGCAGACATTGCGGGTTCTAAATAGCAGTCTGCTGGGATAACAGATACACCGGTAAGTTCAACGTTTTCCATTTGAAGTAATAAAAATAATGAAATTAAATCATCTACGCCGCCATCATGATTGAAGTATACTTTTTTCTTCATTGTAATCTCCATCCTATATGATTTAGTTAGAAATTAAATATGAATTGAGGAAAAGTCATCAATAATTTCCACCACTTCAATTTCTCCATTAATCAGTAGCTCAGGAAGCTCATTTCTAATATTTCCTTTCCAATACTTTCTAGCTTGTTCGATTTTTTGAGAAAAAGGAATACCATCTTCTTTCGGTAAAAGATTCCCGTCACCTTCAAAAGAACTTCCGATTACTCGTAGTTTAACAATCTGTAAAACTTCTCGATTGTAAGAATCAAATAATGCTTTCCATTTTAAAGCATCTTCATAGCTTTTTGAAGCGTATAAACAAGATAACCTGGAAGGGTATTCAGGGAATTCTTGTAGTCTAACCATTTCTACAATTGTTTCTCTAACTGCTCTAATTGTTTGATCCATATAACTCATAACTACTTTAGCATTTTCATTATTTATATGTAATTCGTCATTTTTATAGTGATTATTTAAAATTTGTATGCCATCTTCACCATTAGCATTTAATTGTTCTCTTTCAAAAAAGAAGTTATATAGAGTATTGTGTTGATTTTTTTTAAAAGGAATCATTTGTCCGATATGCATTCTTTTCCTTGTTACGATGTGATATGCGTAAAATTCTGCTTCATTCATGGTTATCCTCCTAGTAATAATGTAATGCAATGTTAAATTTAGTAATTCAACATTGAAATATATAAAACCTTTATAAGTAAAAGTGAGAATTTGAGTTGAAAGTAAAGAAAATACATGAAAACGTTTTAAATTTGTTCACAAAATGTTCACTTACGAAGGGGGTTCCAATGTCGATATAATGACAAAGACTCAAAGAGAGAGGATGATGAAATTTGCCAACAACAAGAAAAGAAAACCTCCAATTTGGCATGATGATGTGCCTTGGAATGGTTATCGTAATGACGTTTTACAATTTACTAATGAATGAAACAGGAGGACCAATTTATATTAAAGAGATTGCATTAGAACTATTAATTGGCTTTATTATTGCGCTATTAATTGAAATAAGTATAGTTGGACCTTGTGTGAAAAAAATTGTATTCATGTTGCCATTTGATAAATCTAAGAAAATAAATATTATAGTTGCAATGGCGACAACTATGGTAATCGGAATGGTGTTCTTTATGTCATTTTTCGGTATGGCTATGATGCATTTACATGGTGGACTACAAGGAGATTCATTTGTTTCAATTTATTTTTCGATTTTTATTAAAAATTTCATAATGGCATATCCATTACAATTAATTATTATGGGACCGCTTGTACGTTTCTTATTTGCAAAGTTTGTTATGAAAAAGAAATCTTTTAATGTAGCGTAATTTTTATTTATAAAACATTATATATAAATAATAAAAACACATCTCGTATTTTTGAGGTGTGTTTTTTTTTCATTCCAAGTTATTTTCATAGTGATGTGACATTTGTCCTTTTGCCATTATAGGATGATGGTTTTTAATTAAGTCAGAAATAAAGGATGAGGAGATGATTTTTTGAAAGGTATTCTATTTGCTGTTTTTGCGGGGATATTTATAACACTTCAAGGAACCTTTAATGCGAAACTTAGTTCACATATCGGTATATGGTCGACGAGTATTATAACCCATTTAATTGGATTCATTATTGCAACAACTGTATTTTTGTTAAAGAAAGAAGAGAAAGTAACGGATTTAAAGAGTGTAAAAAAAATATATTTAGTAGCGGGTGCATTTGGTGGATTCATTATTTGTGCAGAAACTATGGCGATATATTCACTAGGAGTTACATTGACAGCTGGCACACTAATGGTTGCTCAATTGTTAACGGCAACAGTTATTGAAATGAAAGGACTGTTTCATATAAAAAAGATACAGATGGAGAGATATCATATTGTGGGAACAATAGTAATGATTATAGGTATTGTTGTATTTAATATGTAAATGAAAGGAGGATATGAATATGGAGAATAGATCAAGTTTAATTACGCATTATTTGAAAATCAATAAAACGCTCGAGGTTTTTTCAGAAATAGATACAGCATATTTTCAATTAAATCATTTTGAAAAAGGCGAGCTTATTTGCAATATAGATGACGAAATGGATCGTTTATATTTTGTTGTTAAAGGTAAAGTAAAAGTTTATACGATTACACCTGAAGGGAAGAAACTAATCCTTCGCTTTATCAATCCACTCGCAATTGTTGGTGATATTGAATTAATTCAAAATAGCAAAGCACATAATGTCGTTGAAGCTTGTTCAGATGTTGTAGCGATTTCCATTTCTAATACGGTTATTAGAAACAAGTTATTACATGATCCTATATTTATGAAATTCTTACTTGAAAACATTGCGAACACGTTAAAAATATCGACTCGTTTTACTGCTCTTAATTTACTTTATCCTGTAGAAGTACGTGTAGCTAGTTATTTACTTTCAATTTCAACAGATAGTAACGGAAATATGTACAAAGGGGATTTGGATACGACTTCGGTAACGAGTATTGCAGACTTTATAGGGGTAAGTTATAGGCACGTCATTCGGGTATTACAAAGATTTTATAATGAAAAATTAATTGAAAAAAGTAATGGAGTTATTGTCATTAAAGATTTTTCTAGAATGAAGGAAGTCGCTAAAGATAATATATATGAGCAATGAAAGGGAGAGGAAGATTTTGATTGGATTTAGTTTAGCTATATTAGCAGGAATATTAATTAGCTTACAATCTGTTTTTAATGCAAAAGTAAATGAAAATGTAGGACAGTGGTTAACGACTACATGTGTCCTTGGAATAGGTCTCATTAGTTCTATTCTATTTTATATCATTACAGAAAACAGTATTAGCATTAAAGTGTATACTGCAAATTATTTGTTTTATGTAAGTGGACTGTTTGGCATCGGGTTAATTATTTGTATAATGGGTGCAATAAAGAGTTTAGGTCCAGCATATACGGTGCTAATTAGTCTTATTACTCAATTGGTCGTTGCGTTATGTATTGATACATTTGGATTATTTGGAATGGAGAGCATTCCATTACAAATAAATAAATTAGTTGGTATAGGTTTATTAATTGTGGGAGTAGGAATTTTTAAAAATATCTTTTCGAACAAGAGAGCTATTAGAATAACCGAGGATGAGATTAAAAGGTTATAAGGATGTTGATAATCAGATTATAGATGTTTATGTAGTGAGAATACATTTCATATATGTCTCTGTTAGTGAAGGGTCTATATATATTCGAAAAAAACGTGAATTAGCTATTAGTGTAGTTGAAAAGAAGACGTCAATAAGTTGAGGTCTTCTTTATGTATTGTTCTGAAGTTATCAGAACTTAAGTATAAGGGAATGGGAAGTGGTTTAAGTTAAGCAGAATATACCCGAAAATAAAATATTACTTAACATATATAACTAATGAATACAATGTCTTTTTCAGTTATTAAGTTGTAAATCATTTTATGATAAAATCTTTTACATAATTTAATAAAGGGGTAGTATTTAATGGGTTATTTCTCAAATGGTTTATTAGTTTTGTTTGTGCTAATCGTATGCAGTTGTATATTTTTTGGTTGATAATATAATGAGAGTCTTATATAAAAGAAGTTATCTTAAGTGAGATAACTTCTTTTTACTTTATATTGAGAAGGAATTCTATCTTTCTTATTGAAGTTTGTTCTAGTTATTTTTACATCAATCAGATTTGTGTAAAGGGAATTTTATGAAATATAAACAAGCCAGAGAATAGGGAGTATTTACATGGAAAATAGTATACGCTACACAAGTGAACATCCTACAGATTTTAATGGATTATTATCCTTATACGAATCTTTAGGATGGAATTCTCTTAAATTAACGGTTAACGAGTTAGAACGAATGTGTAAGCAAAGTTGGTATGCAATTTATGTTTTTGATGATAAGAGGTTAGTAGGGATGGGGCGTGTCATATCAGATGGAGTCATAACAGGCATTATTTGTGGAGTTGGTGTATTGCCAAAATATCAGTCTAGTGGCATCGGAAAAGAAATAGTGAAACGATTAATCCAGCACTGTGAACAAAACAAGGTTATTCCACAACTTATGTGTGTAGAAAAGTTGCAATCTTACTATGAATCTATAGGGTTTGAAGCATTCTCTATTGGGATGACAAAACATATTATAAGATAGAGGTGCTTTATCCCGCTATTTGCCGGGTAGTAAAACCCCCACTGATTAAAGTTTCACTTTATATTTTCAGTTTACTCGTACATATTTTCAAACTTCAACATAAAGGAGAATGGCTGTATGGAGATTGCTAAAGGGATAGAAATGTTACAACTTGAATTTCAAGAATTTGTTATTCATCCACTTCTTTTATGGAATGATGAAATGGCAGTATTAATAGATACGGGTTTCCCAGGACAAATTGAAGATATACAAGTAGAGATGGAAAAGGTTGGGGTATCATTTGATAAGTTAAAAGTCGTGATTTTGACGCATCAGGATATTGATCATATAGGTAGTCTTCCGGAGTTGTTGCAGCGCTGTCGAAGTAATATTAAAGTTTATGCGCACGAACTAGATAAGCCATATATCGAGGGGGATTTACCTTTATTGAAGGACGGAAATATAGAGAACCGACCAAAAGGAAAAGTGAGTGATACTGTGATTGACGGGCAAGAACTTCCGTATTGCGGTGGAATACTAATTCTTCATACTCCAGGGCATACTCCGGGTCATATTAGTTTATATTTGAAACAAAGCAAAATTCTTGTCGCTGGAGACTCGATGTATAGTGTGAATGGAGTGTTAGGAGGAATTCATGCCCCAACAACTTTAAATATTATGGAAGCACGGCAGTCTTTGAAGAAGTATTTAAATTTACATATTGAATCTGTAGTTTGTTACCATGGGGGATTAAGTAAGCGGAATATAAAGATTCAACTTCAAAATTTGTAAAAGGTAAAGATAATAATTTTTTAATAATGGATGCTAAAGTGTAGTCTAATTGTTGGTATATAAATAAAACACTTAAATGATAAAAAAGCATGTTTGAAAAAATTCAAACATGCTCTTTTATTAAAGCAAATCAGTTTAATATGAATGACCTAATCCGTTCCAATAAAAAGAAACGATTTCTTGTGCTAATTCATCTATATTTGCAAGAATAGGATTGTGATTTTCATCTTTAAAATTCCCAATTGATAATAAAGATACGAAAGCATGAGCCGCAAATTTAGCGTTTCCTTTCGGAATTTCTCCGATGTGCATCGCATTATCGAGTGCTTTTTCTAGTACTTCATACATATTATCTTCAGCATTTTTCAATTGTTTCAATTGTTCTTCAGATAACGACAGTTTTGCATCTTTCATAAAATTTTTCATATCAATATCCATCGTTGCGTGTAAGTAAACTTTAGCGAAGTCTAATAATCTTTCTTCTAAAGTTTTGTTTGTAGAGAGTATTTGAGACATATTCTCACGTATACGTACCATCATTTCGATCATAGTAGCGGTAAATAAATCGGCTTTTGTTGAATAGTAATAGTAGACAGTTGCTTTCGTAACACCACAAACTTTTGCGACCTCATCCATAGAAACGACTTGATAATTTTGTGTAAGAAATAAGCGGGTTGCTACTTCTAAAATGATTTCTTTTGTAGATTTTGTATTTTTATTTTGACGCGGCCTTCCGAGAGGACGTTGTTTTTGTTCCAAATACATTCGCTCCTGACATTTATAATTGAGATAATTATAACATAATTTTCAATCATTCTTGATTAATTAACCGACCAGTATATATAATTAATAATGGAGGAAAAAAGGAAGGTGGGTTTTTATGAAAAAGCACCCGTTACATATGTTAGGGAGGCTTGTAGCAGGGAGAAATACGCAGTGGATCACTTTATCGGTGTGGATTCTTATTACATTATTACTTTCATTTACGTTACCACAAGTAAACAGTACGAAAGAACCGAATCCGAAAAATTTACCTGAAACAGCTATGTCACAGCAAGCGGAAGCGCTTATGAAAAAAGAGTTTCCGAATAATGCAGGGAATCCGTTGTTAGTAGTATGGTATAGAGATGGTGGATTACAGTCACAGGATTATAAACTCATACAAGATGTTTATAAGGAGTTAAAAGCTAGTCCTTTAAAAGAACAATCAACGTTACCACCATTTGATACAATCCCAGAGCAAGTATTATCAAAAAGTGCATCAAAAGATGGTACATCATTTGTTACACCGGTATTTTTTAATAAATCTGCTGGTACAGATATATTAAAAGGAAATCTTGAAGAGTTTAGAAAAATAGTGAATAGTAAGGTGGATGAAGATCCATTTAAACAAAAAATAAGTGAATCTGGTTTACATGTTCGATTATCAGGACCTGTAGGTATTCAAACGGATGCAGTTAGTTTATTTAGTCAAGCAGATGTGAAATTGTTAGTGGCTACTGTACTACTAGTGTTAGTTTTGTTAATTTTACTGTATCGTTCACCAATTTTAGCGATTTTACCTATACTTGTTGTTGGCTTTGCATACGGTATTATTAGTCCTACACTCGGTTTTTTAGCTGATCACGGATGGATTAAAATAGATGCCCAAGCGATATCAATTATGACAGTATTATTGTTTGGCGCTGGAACGGACTATTGTCTATTTTTAATTTCGAGATATAGAGAGTACTTGTTAGAAGAAGAAAGTAAATATAAAGCATTGCAACTTGCGATTAAAGCATCTGGCGGTGCAATAATAATGAGTGCGTTAACTGTTGTACTTGGATTAGGAACATTACTACTTGCTCATTATGGTGCCTTTCATCGATTTGCAGTACCATTTAGTGTTGCTGTATTTATAATGGGAATCGCGGCTTTAACGATTTTACCAGCACTATTATTAATTTTCGGTAGAATTGCATTTTTCCCGTTTATACCGAGAACAACTTCAATGAATGAGGAGTTTGCAAGAAAGAAAAAGAGAGCTGTAAAAGTTGAAAAATCAAAAGGCTTCTTTAGTAAAAAACTTGGAGATATTGTAGTACGAAGACCGTGGACAATAATTATGCTAACTGTATTTGTATTAGGCGGATTGGCTTCATTCGTACCACGTATTCAATACACATATGACTTATTAGAGTCGTTTCCAAAGGATATGCCTTCTCGTGAAGGGTTTACGTTAATTAGTGATCATTTCTCAGCTGGTGAACTAGCACCAGTAAAAGTTGTTGTTGATACGAAAGGCAAAGAGCTTCCTATTAAACAAGAACTAGAGAAATTTTCTTTCGTAAATACAGTGAAAGAGCCAAAAGAGGGAAAAGAAAATAAGCAAATACAAATGTATGAAGTTTCTTTAGCGGAAAATCCATACTCAATTGAAGCGTTAGATCAAATTCCTAAATTGAAAAGTAATGTAGAAAAAGTATTAAAAGATGCTGGGATTAGTAATGCTGAAGAGCAATTGTGGATTGGTGGAGAAACAGCTTCATTATATGATACAAAGCAAATTACGGAACGTGATGAATCAGTAATTATTCCAGTAATGATTAGCATTATCGCTTTACTATTACTTGTCTATTTACGATCGGTTGTTGCGACGATTTATTTAATTGTAACTGTTGTCCTATCATTCTTCTCAGCGTTAGGAGCAGGATGGATATTACTTCATTACGGTATGGGAGCGCCGGCCATTCAAGGTGCGATACCGTTGTACGCATTCGTATTTTTAGTTGCTTTAGGTGAAGATTATAATATCTTTATGGTTTCAGAAATATGGAAAAACAGAAAGACACAAAATCACTTGGATGCAGTAAAAAATGGTGTAATACAAACAGGTAGTGTTATTACATCGGCAGGTTTAATTTTAGCAGGAACTTTTGCTGTGTTAGGTACACTTCCAATTCAAGTATTAGTTCAATTTGGTATTGTAACTGCAATTGGCGTATTACTAGATACGTTTATCGTAAGACCGTTACTTGTACCCGCGATTACAGTAGTTTTAGGTCGATTTGCTTTTTGGCCAGGTAAACTTTCAAGAAAGAGTGAAGAAATACAAAAGGTGGATGCATAGTGAAAAAAGCCAAGGATATTTCCCTTGGCTTTTTTCAATGTAGTTAATTAATTTTTTGAAGTCAAATCATCAGCTGCAGCGTGATCAGCATCTTCAATTGTTGTTTCGGGCATTCCGTATAAGCCGTTCATTGCTTGTTCTTCGATAGTAAGGTTTGCAGTATTATTATTTTGAATAGATGTAGTGTTTTCAGTAACATGTTCTTTTTTATTCATATTTTTGTCATTCATGTATGTATCCTCCAAATTTCATTTGATTTATCTATAGTATGTGGATGGATTTCCAGAAATATGTGAATTGATTCTTACATATGTTATATAAATAAATAATTAGGGTCAAATGTAAACTGTTAGGAGTGAACAATTATGGTGAAAGCAAGGGAATTAGCCTTCTAAAATAAAAAGAAAATTTTAGGAGGCTATTAGAATGAAGTTTCATGTAATTGATAGAGAAGATTGGAATAGAGAGCAGCATTTTGAGCATTATTTAAAGTTGAAATGTACATTTAGTATGACTGTGAATGTTGATATCACGATGTTATTAGGGGAAGTATATCAAAAGGGAATAAAATTTTATCCCGTTTTTATATATTTAATTTCTAGAGTAGTAAATAATCATAAAAAATTTCGAACATGTTTTAACGATGAAGGAGTTGTAGGCTATTGGGAGGAAATGATACCGAGTTATACAATCTTTCATAAAGATGATAAGTCTTTTTCAAGTATATGGACGGATTATTCAAGTGATTTCCGCACTTTCTATAATAATTATGAAGACGATATGAGATGCTATGCTAGTGTTCATGGTCTTTTCACGAAAGAAAATATTCCGCCTAATGTATTTCCGATTTCTAGCATACCTTGGACTAGTTTTACTGGATTTAATCTTAATATTAATAATGATGAAAATTTTCTATTGCCAATTATAACTTGTGGGAAATATTTTAACGATGGAAACAAGGTTATGCTACCAGTTTCATTACAAGTACATCATTCGGTTTGTGATGGATATGATGCGAGTCAATTTATAGAAGATTTACAGCAGTTAAGTAATACTTGCAACGAGTGGCTTAAGTAATATCTAATTTTTAATTATATAAAGTGAAACTTTAATCAGTGGGGTGTCAGCCCCCGCTGATTATTAGCCCGACCCCCACCTAACTTCTTTGCTTTCGCTGAATTTTGAGGTGGGGGTCTTACTGCCCGGCAAATAGCGGGATAAAATTGAAAATGAATAAAAGAAGAGACCATGTTTATATTACATGGTCTCTTTTTATTATTCATTAATACTAAGTAATCGTGGAAAATATAGGGTGATTTGTAGTTTAATAGTAAAGAGGGTGATTAGTGTTAATTTTCTTTGTTTTTAAAAATTTAAGGATATAAATGTTTTAATAGGGGGTAATAAAGTGAAGTTCATAAGCATTGAAAAAGATGAGATCCTAATTGAGAATATGGCAAATTTGTATTGTAAAGTATTTGAGAAAACAAATTTCAATGAAATGATCGAGAGAATGAACAGGCATATAGAATATACAGGTTTTAAAGGTATAGTAGCAATAAATGATGAAAATGAAGTAGTTGGTTTTACTTATGGTTATCGCTCAATCGAGGGACAGTACTATAATCAATTAATGAGAGAAGCGTTACATCTAGAGCAAGTAGACGAATGGTTACAAGATTGTTTTGAATTTGTAGAGTTAGCAGTCCACCCACAATATCAAAATGAAGGTCTTGGAACGAATTTACATAATGAATTATTAGAAGGGATTCCAAATAGAACGAGTGTTTTAACAACACAAATAAACAATGAAAAAGCACGTTCGTTATATGAAAGATTAGATTGGGTAAATGTATTAGAACCATTTCATCCAAGTAAAAATGATGTTCCATATGTAATAATGGGAAAAGCATTAAAAACAAAAGTGAATTGATAATTATGCCATTCACAAAAATGGTTGGTTTGTAATAATGAAGGGGAAAACGAAAATGACGAAAATATCTATAGAAAAAGCTACAATTTTAGATGCTGAGAAATTAACAGAAATAATGAAAAGAACATTTGATGCAGAAGCAAAACAATGGCTATACGGCTAAGATGATGTCATTGATTATAACATTCAACCGCCAGGATATTCTTCAGTTGAAATGATGGAATATTCCATTGAAGAATTGGATTCTTTCAAAGTTGTAATGGATAAAGAAATAATCGGAGGGATAATAGTTACGATTTCTGGTAAGTCGTACGGTCGAATTGATCGTATTTTTGTAGATCCTGTTTATCAAGGAAAAGGAATTGGATCACATGTTATGAAATTAATAGAAAAGGAATATCCGAACATAAAGATTTGGGATCTCGAAACATCTAGTAGACAAATTAACAATCATCACTTTTATAAAAAGATGGGTTACCAAATGATTTTTGAATCGGAAGATGAGTATTGTTACGTGAAAAGAATAAAAACAAGCTCAAACAAAGCGAGTGTAGTTACAAATAAAGATATGAAAAATAGTCAATACGAAAACTGTAATTTAGCAAATACAGAGTATTATCAAGTGAATTTAAAAAACAGTTCATTTGTTGGTAGCATTATAATGAATATGAATATGAGTAATTGTAATGTAAGTCAATCCAAGTTTAGAAATATAAATTTTAGAAGGTCATCATATGCAGATTTAAATCTTTCTGGCAGTAAATTTAATTTGGTGACTTTAGGTGGAGTGCAATTTAAAAATACAAGTCTCGGAGATGAGAAGGAACCTATTGTATTCGATAAATGTGATTTGGAAGGTAGCACTATAAGTAATAGTAATCTGAAAAATATTGAAATAGAAAATTGTGATATAGTCGGCATGAAACTAAATGGTATTCTGATTGAAAATTTGCTTGATTTATATAACAAGGTGAAAAGTTAACCAAATCCATATAGTCGTTAATCTTTTTGGAAATTAAGTATTATATCGAAATAATTATGTAAAAATGACATAAAGAAATACGGACGAGAAGGTCATTCATGAACGTTTCTAGAATACACACAAATATATTGTTATTTATATGGAGGAGAGCAAGATGGAGATCAATGTTAGAGCAGTAGAAATACAAGATGCTAGAGCAATTCATCGTATATGTATACAGGATGACGTTTTACCGTATATGGTTTTCTTACCTAGCATGCGTGTAGAAGCTATGGAAAATAGAATTCGAAATTTAGCACCAAATCAATTTGAATTTGTTGCAGAATATGATGGAGAAATTGTTGGGTTTGTAGGTTTAACACAAAGTCCGGGACGAAGATCTCATTCAGGCGATTTATTCATTGGGGTTGATAGTGAATATCATAATAAAGGAATTGGGAAAGCACTTCTTACGAAGATGCTTGATTTGGCTGATAATTGGTTAATGTTAGAGAGAGTAGAACTAGGTGTGTTAGAAACGAATCTAAAAGCAAAAGCTTTATATGAAAAATTTGGATTTGTAGAAGAGGGAGTAAAGATAGGGAATTTGAAAGCTCACGGAAAGTTTATTAATGAAATTATGATGAGTCGTTTTAGACCGGATGGTTTAATTGTACATAATTAGTAGTTAAAAGCATGACAGTATACTGTCATGCTTTTTTATTAGAATTTGGCTGCAATAAAAATAATACTAAACCAATAAAAATAACGGTAATTCCTAGTCCTTGTTGTAAAGAAATGGTCTCATGTAATATAAAGTACGCTAGTATACAAGTGCCAATTGTTTCACCTAAAATACTCATTGAAATTACAGTAGCACTTATCCATTTTAATAACCAATTAAAAATGGTTTGTCCTAAAATTGTAGCAATGAAAGCTAATCCAATAAAGCACAACCAAGTTTGTGTAGAGTAATGGATGAAAGATTCTTGTTGCGTGAAAGCAAATATGCCAAGAAAGCCAGCACTACTTCCATAACTAATTACCGAATATGGTATAAGTGACAAATCTTTACGAACGTGTTGGCTAATGAAAAAATAAGCAGTAATGATACCGGCAGCGATAAGTGCTAAAATATCTCCATATAAAGCTTCTCCACTAATTTGGAAATCTTGCCAGCCAATGATGATACTACCTGAAATAGCGATGAGGCAACCAATAACTGCTCCTTTCGTAAATCTCTCCTTAAATAAAAAATAACCACCAATCATTGAGAACAAAGGTTGTAACGTTACGATAACTGTAGAGCTTGCTACAGAAGTATATTGTAATGATTCAAACCATAGTACATAATGTGCAGCTAAAAATAGCCCAGATACGAATCCAAGTGCCCATTGTTTTTTCGTTAAAGTTTTTAGCTCATTTCGACTATTTTTATTAAATAGTAATAACGGTAACAGAATTAGTGTGGCAAAGAATAATCGGTAAAAAGCAATGATTGTCGCAGGAGCATCTGCCAATTTTACAAAAATAGCTGAAGTTGATAAGGCGAATACACCAAAAAATAAGATGCAATATGAAAGAATAGGTGATTTCAAAGTTTGTCCCTCCGATAGAATGTTTATTATAATAAACTTAATACGATATAATGTACAAAGGTAAGTATATAAGTCCCGGAGATAATAGGGAAGGGTTATTTGCCTTTGTTTAGTATGTCAGCACAAAGACAACGAAACATGCATTATGATGGACGAAAGGAAGTTTTACTATGGTACATGATAGGCTTGGACAAACAGTATTAAGTTATCGTAAGAAAAATAATATGACAATTCGTGAATTCGCTGATTATGCAGGGATTAGTACGTCGTTAATTAGCCAAATTGAAAGAGGACATGCTAATCCTTCTTTAAATGTTTTGGAATTAATTGCAAAAGCATTAAATGTACCGCTGTTTACACTTTTTATTAACGATATTGATACAGATTCGCTCATTTCTAAGAAAAAAGATCGAAAAAAAGTATATCGGGAAAACAATGATCACATTGTATATGATGTATTAACACCTGATTTTATGAAAGCACGTATTGAAATGCTAATGATGGATTTAAATAAACAAGCAAACACAACAGAAAGCCATTATTCCCATGAAGATAAGGAAGAGATTGCTGTTATTATGAAAGGGGAAGTGTATGTGGAATTGGAGGGAAAAGAATATTTTTTAGAAGAAGGCGATGTTGTACGTATTCCACCGAATGTGAAGCATCGATTTTTGAATAAAAGTGATGAATCGAATCACATTTTATTTGTCCTGACACCATCTTTAGGATGAAAATATAGTGATTTTTATTAGGGGAGTAAGAAAATGGGAAAAAGTATTTTAAAAGGCGGTCTTTCAATTATTTCTCAATGTAAAAAAGAAACAAATGATATTTGGCATGCACATTTTGGAGCAGCTGCAATTGCTAGTTATTTTTTTATGAAAGATAATAATATTGATGAAGAAGCAGCTCGTAATATGTATTCGCAAACAAGGATGATGCTGAACAAGAAAAAAATTGGTGAGATGATTGATGATAAAAAAGAAATAGATTTTAAAATTGCGGAAAATATGATTATAAAATCTTTAGAACAAACGATTGATGAGCTTCATTGGGTGGGGCATAACGTCATTTATGCGTCATTAAGTTTATTAGCTATGAAAGATCTACAAAAATGGGGTGATAATCAAGCAATTGAAGGGATTACTACTCTTATTTTATCATTTCGAAAAACAATTCCAGGTAGATCGTGGATTGGTTATACGACGAAAGAAGTAAAACAATTAAGTTTTGAAGAGGAGATACAAAGTGAATTGAGTAATCCAACACAAGTATCTCAGTTCATTTTAAATGAGTTATCGAAATTTAATAGTATTTATCGAGCGGAATCACATCATGATTTAATTGGGCATTTGCTTACATACTCCCACGCAATTAATATAATGTACGATTTAGGACATATAGATATATTTCAACGAGGGATACGTCCGCTGTTAAAACTAGTGTACGTACTAAGAGCTAGCCAAAAGCTCAAGCTGAATACGGAAATAACTTTACACTCACCTATAGATCGATTACCTTTAATTCAATCTAAACGTGCAAATATTTTACCAACTGAAAATATATTTTGGATAAAAGACTATAGTGAATTCGATTGGGATTTTGGTCATGTATTTAAATTCTCATATAGTTATTTTAATCATATACAGAGAGCTCCAAATTATAAAGATATCACATTAGAAAAATTCCGTTATGTTATTAATTCTTAATGAACGTTAATGATCTGTAAAAGGATGTTTAATCTAGTTTCTTTTTTTGTTAGTAGTATATTATTTTTTCAAATATGTAAGATTTTACATGCGTATTTTACTTTTACTAATTATGTAAGTAGGCTATACTGAAATACATACATTTTATTTTTGGAGAGATGTAAAACGACATGGAACTAGCGAAATTGGAAAAAGTAATTGAAATAAAAAAAGAAGAACTTTTATATTTAGTATCGGATTATGGAATTCAACATGAAAAAGTATTGGCATTGAGTCAAGAACTAGACAAATTAATCAATTACTTTATGTTTTTAAAATAAAGAGAACTATGACGGGGTTTGTAAATGTTATAGTTCTTTTTTATTAGGTAATTTGAAAATATATTAAAATATATTGTCTAATTTCTTACAGAATGCGCAACTTGCTAGTCGAATATAAGGACTTTTGGTTATAATAAAAAGGAATTATTAATTGTATCGGTTAGGAGCGCAGCACATATGAAAACAGTTGTTGTTATCGGTGGAGGTATAACGGGACTTTCTACTATGTTTTATTTAGAAAAATTAAAAAAGGATTATAATATCGATTTAAATTTAATTCTTATTGAGAAAGAAGAGTATTTAGGTGGTAAAATCCATAGTGTGGAAGAAAAGGATTTCATTATGGAGTCAGGGGCGGATTCAATCGTTGCTCGTAATGAACACGTTATGCCACTTGTAAAAGATTTAAATTTAGAAAATGAAATGGTATATAATGAAACGGGTATTTCTTACATATATTCTGAAAACATGTTACATCCAATTCCTTCTGATACTATATTTGGGATACCGATGAGTGCCCGGTCTTTGTTTAGCAGTACGCTAGTCTCAACGAAGGGGAAAATCGTAGCTTTAAAAGATTTCATAACGAAAAATAAAGAGTTTACGAAAGATACATCACTTGCTCTATTTTTAGAAAGCTTTTTAGGGAAAGAGTTAGTGGAAAGACAAATTGCTCCTGTGCTTTCAGGCGTATATTCTGGTAAATTGAATGAGCTTACAATGGCATCTACATTACCGTATTTACTGGATTATAAAAATAAGTATGGAAGTATTATTAAAGGTTTTGAAGAGAATAAAAAACAATTTCAATCAGCAGGAAATAAAAAATTCGTTTCATTTAAGGGTGGACTATCTACGATAATTAATGGCTTAGAAGAAGTGCTGACTGAAACTGTCGTAAAAAAAGGTGCTATAACGATGGCTGTAAGTAAACAAGAAGATCGATATGAGATTTCTTTTGCAAATCATGAAACAATACAAGCAGATTATGTTGTTTTAGCAGCTCCACATGATATAGCGCAAACTTTATTACAGTCTAATGAGTTAAATGAGCAGTTTAATACATTTAAAAACTCATCTCTTATTAGTATTTATTTAGGATTTGACATACTAGATGAACAACTACCAGCTGACGGTACGGGGTTTATTGTAACGGAAAACAGTGATTTACATTGTGATGCTTGTACATGGACAAGTCGAAAGTGGAAACATACATCGGGTAAACAAAAATTATTAGTTAGAATGTTTTATAAGAGTACCAATCCGGTATATGAAACAATCAAGGATTACAATGAAGAAGAATTAGTACGAGTAGCTTTATATGATATTGAAAAGAGTCTCGGAATTAAAGGTGAACCAGAAGTAGTTGAAGTTACAAATTGGAAAGATTTAATGCCGAAATATCATTTAGAACATAATCAAGCGGTTCAAGCATTGCAAGAAAAAATGACAAATCTTTATCCAAATGTATATTTAGCTGGTGCCTCATATTACGGTGTTGGAATTGGTGCGTGTATTGGAAATGGAAAGAATATTGCCAATGAAATAATGGCTACATTAAATAAATAATACTGTAGAATAAATAAAAACTGTTCCTTCAGCAAAATGAAGGAACAGTTTTTATTTATTTTATTTGAATGGAAATTTTATTGTTTTTTACATTGTTTTCTTTTATTGTTAATGTTATTTCTCCAGATTCTTTAAATGAATACGGTGATAGTTGATAAATATCTTTTATATCATGTTTTTCTTGTAATTTACTTATCGGTATTAATACGATATTTGGCTTCCATGTTTCTTGTTTTCCTGAAGGATATTCTATAAGTATTACCGGATTTTTTAACTGCATTTTTTTCCAAGAGACGAAATATAGTTGAACTTCAGTATCTTTTTTTAATAATTCTTCGGAGAAATAACCGAATTCGCCTACATTACCGAAAACAGTGTAGTTTTGATTTTTTAATTTAATATCTAAATAACTAGGTTGATATGTTACTGCATGATAAGTTCCATATGAAAGTGAGAGTATGGCAGCGATTAAAATACCGATTGAAAATGTCTTAAAGCTATTGCCTTTAAAGTTAGTCATCATGAAAGAGTTTGGTGTGAATTTTTTTGCGAATAAAAAAATAAGTAATATGAGTAAGAGGGATAAGCCGATGAATATATACATAGGAAATTTACACCTCCACAATAAAATAATATATTAACTATATTTTACCATAAATGTATGGGGTAGGGTGGTTGTTTGGAAGGAGAAAATGAAGAAACAATTTTTTTTACAGTTCTTGATAATTTGAAATTCGATTTATGGAAATTATAGCGTAATGTTTGAGTAGTAATCAGAAGGTATCCAATTCGTGTATATAGAATAAAGAGGGAATGCGTCATTAGAAATGTTTGATTTATGGAACAATAAGGACTTTAGTAATTATAAATATTTTTTCTGATATAATGAATGAGTAGAGAGAAAGGAGTGATCCTATGGCATTTCCTATATTAGAAACAGAACGCTTACGTTTAGTTGAAATAGAACAATCTTATTGTCAAAAAATATATGAAATCTTTTCATTGGATGAAGTAACGTGTTATTACGGTATGAATTCTTTTACGGAGTTTGGACAAGCTTCACGTATGATCGAATCTTTTTCGAAAAATTACTTTGAGAAAAAGGCAATACGATGGGGAATTGTGTTAAAAGAAACGAACGTTTTAATAGGAACAATTGGACTAAACAATTTACAATTATGGAGTAAACGATCTGAGATTGGATATGACCTGCATCCTCGTTATTGGGGAAATGGTTATGCGTCAGAAGCGTCTCGAGAAATTATTGATTATGGGTTTAAAGATTTGGGTTTGTTTAGAATTGGAGCTATTACATATCCTGAAAATGTTACTTCTTGTAGAATGTTATCTAAAATCGGCTTTCAAAAGGAAGGTCTATTGCGCGGATATATTCATCAAGGAAATAAGCAACACGATGCATTATTGTATTCTATAGTGCGAACTGATATTGAAGACATAAATTTATAATAAAAAAAACCTCTTAATTAAAAGAGGTTTTTTTTATTATAAATTAACCTAATTTAGGTAATAAACGTTCTCCGCTTTTCATGCTACTTTTACATAAAGGGCATTTAGGCTCTTCTTCAAATGAAAAGTTCTTTCTCATCCATCCTAAACAATCCTCTGATTCACATTCCCAAACAGGGGTTTGTTCTGGTGGTACTTCTGCTACATCGTTCTTTCGATTGCGATACATGTAACCACTCCTTTTATGTAAAAAATTTTAGTTATATATTAAAAAGGTTGTTAACCTTGCTGGTAACAACCTTTTTATTGTTTGAATTATAGCTTTACAACGTTTTTAGCTTGAGGTCCGCGGTTACCTTCTTCAACTTCGAAGCTAACTTCTTGACCTTCGTCAAGAGACTTGAAGCCGTCGCCAGTGATAGCTGAGAAGTGAACGAATACGTCGTTACCGTCTGCAACTTCGATGAAACCGAAACCTTTTTCGCTGTTAAACCATTTTACTTTACCTGTTAATGTCATGGTAATGCCTCCTAAAAGTAGAAAAATTACAATATGATCGGCCTTATTTGAATGAAAATAAAAGTTCACATATTATCAAAAACCCATAAGGAGTACAAAATGTCCCTGATTGATACTTGATAATATGCAAAGAAAATATAGTGTTAAATTGACCTTAATTACTATCTTACAACAAATGGTGGGAAATAGCAAGTGCTGGTAATACCACTGAGTAATCTGGGTGATAATAGTAAAGGCACAAAGGCACCTCTTTTATTTATATATTATTCCTAATTTGGATTTATGCAAAATCATGTAAGAAAAACTTAGAGTAAATATTAATATCGCATTTTTTGTGGTAAAATATGGTTGTTAGCTGTTAGTAGTTAAATATTATAAAAGGAGAAAAGAAAGTGAAAAATAATTCATTTATAATAATTGAAGCAGCAAAAGCAGGGAGAAAAAAGGTGCATCCAGTCTTTGCTGTAATATTAGCCATTATATTTTTGACTTTAGGCGAACTTTTTATGTTATTTATGTTATTTTTACCAAAAGCTGAAACGATATTCATGAAAGGTATTTATGACAATGTTAGAATGGTGTTAACGTTTGGCGGAGCTATATTTATTTTATTTATATGGGTTCGTTTTGTAGAAAAAAGACCTTTTTCATCCATTGGCTTTTGGAAAGAGAAATGGATGAGAAAGTATTTAAAAGGTGCGTTAATAGGGTTTGTATTTATTTCAACGCCAGTTATTCTACTATTATTAATGGGGAGTGTGAAATTGCAAGTACAACATATTACCTCAACAGTAATAGTAGGAATAGTAGGATCTCTAGTTGCATTTTTAATACAAGGGGCAACGGAAGAAATTATTGTACGAGGTTGGTTATTCCCGGTTCTTTCTGTTAGAAGTCGTATATGGGTTGGAATAATTGTAACTTCATTTTTATTTGGATTTCTTCATCTACTTAATCCGGGAATTACAATATTATCTATATCGAATATAATATTAGTGGGTGTTTTCGCAGCTTTATACGTATTGAAAGAAGATGGTCTGTGGGGAATATGTGCATGGCACTCAATTTGGAACTGGGCTCAATATAATGTATATGGCTTTGCAGTTAGTGGCACAACTGTATATTCTACTCCAATTTTTAAGTCTATAACAAATGGACCAGAAACATTGCATGGAGGCACGTTCGGAATTGAAGGTAGTATCATTACAACAATCATGCTCACTATCGCTTCAATTGTTTTATGGAGAAAGTTATGGGGAAGAAAAGCGAAACAACGAAATTTTAGTTAATGAAAGAGGGGGAAACTATGGGGATAATAGCATTTGAGGGAGCAAGCGCTGTTGGTAAAAGTACCACGTGCCGTGAATTAGAAAAGAATTATGGTGCTTATATAATACCTGAAGTGAATTCTTTATTTGAAAGGCCAAAAAATGAACATAGAACATGGTATTTTGAAAAACAAGTTGAGCGCTGGAATATAGCTGTTCAGAAGTCAGAGCAATATGAATTAGTAATACTCGATGGGGATATATATCAACCACTTAGTTATAATTGGTGCTTTCATTTTGATATATTTAATCAGCCATTATCTTTAATAGAAAATTTTTATAAAGAAAAGATGGTAAATAGGGAAATTGGTTTTCCGGATCAATATTTTTATTTATATACGAACGATGAAGAACTTAGAAAGCGGAAAGTATCTGATGAAACGAAAAGAAGGAGAAACTTTGAAAAACATTTACATATATCAAAATCGTTTCAGCGTTATTATGAAAATTTAAATACTGTTACAGATGGGTATTGTAAATTAATTGAGGCGAAAAGTGTAAGAAATAATGAATTAGAAATAGTGAGAAACTCAAAAAATTTGAACGTGTGTGAAGAAAGACGTTTTGATGTTTCGAGGTTAGATGCTATTACGAAATGGTTAAAAGAAAATCGTGCATAAAGTAAAAACAACGAGTGTTGTAGAACGCGCTCGTTGTTTTTTTGTTTCTTTATAAATATAAAGGAAAAATTTGTAGAATATTTTCGTTATTTAACAGAATATTCTTTCAATTTTAAAGAAAAAGAAATACAATATGAGGAAGTATATATAAATAATATGATAGGGGATGCGATATTTTGAATGAAGTAACAGTTTTTATATAAGAAATAATTAGGTAGTCAGAACAGAGATATTTGGGAGGAAACAAGCGAGATGAAAACATTTTTGAAAATAATAGGTGTTATAGCTGGTATGGCGGTAATCGGAGTAGGTTTAACATATGGTATTCTGCATTATTTAAATAATAGTAAACCAGCTGCGAAAAAGACATCACCAGCTGCTCCAGCAGTAGAAGTATTAGCTGATAGTAACGTAAAAGTAGAAGATGCAAAGCTTTTAGAAAATGGCAATTATTCATTGCCAAATAGTGGTTTTAATAAAAATTTTAAATGGACAGATGAGAACATACAGACAGCATTACATGAAATGGCACATCAAAAAGCGAAAGCTGATCAAAAGTGGGGCTATATTTTTATTACACAAGAGCGGATTGAAAGCTTAATTGATATTGTAAAGAGTAATGATCTTGTGCAGGGAAGTACATATGTAGAAATTTTAGAACGATGGAAACAAGGGAAATATGAAAAGGTTGATGCAGATCACAATAAGATTTGGAAATTACAAAGTGGGAATTTAGGAGAAGGAAAAGGAGTAATGTCGGAAGCTGAGCAAAAAGAATTAATTAATCAAGTGTTTATGAACAAAGGTACATATTCAGGTAGTAAATTAATTGCAGGTGGGGGACAGACTAATAAATAGTATACTAATTAATGAAAGAGAGTAATTGCTTATTAGGCAATTACTCTTTTTATATGTACGTCTTAATATTTTAGTCTCGTTCAAGTAAGGAAAGAAACGACTGTAACACCGGGGAAATCCATCTGGATTTATGATAGATTACATGACTTTGAATAACTGTTGGAGTTTCGATAGGCTGAAAACATAGTTGTTCTTTTTGACAACTTTCTTGTACAACGATATAAGGAAGAATTGAAATGCCTAACTCACACATAACGGATTGTTTAATGACTTCAACATTGGAAGTTTCAAATGTTTTATCTGGAATATTCCCGCTTTGACGTAAAAAACGATCTACCATTGGCCTATAGCCGCAGCTTTGTTCTGTAAAAATGAACTGGGTGTCCTGTAATAACTGGAATGGATTTGCATGTGCAGAGGAATAAGCTGGTAAAATCCATCCAAATGTTTCATTACTAAAAGTACGCGTAATAAAATCATTATGTTCTATACTTTCTCCAATTATGAAGACAACGTCTGTTTCTCCTTCACGTAATTTTTGTAATGCTTGTTCATTTGTGTTCGTTTCAAGTACGATATTTACTTTCGGATTTTTCTGTTTGTAAGTACGTAATAATTGTGGTAATCGGTATACCGCTAATGATTCATTAGATGTAATACTTAATGTACCTTCTAAATAATCTGTATTTTGGGGGATTTCTTGCGCTTTTTCATATATTGAAAGTAATTCTAATGCATAAGGATGAAATTGATGACCTGCTTTTGTAAGTAGCACTTTTTTCCCTAACCGATCGAAAAGAGGAATATGTAAATCGTTCTCTAAAGCTTTCATATGTGCTGTAACAGTAGATTGCGCATAACCTAGCGCGTGCGCAGCTTTAGAAAAATTACCATACTTCACAATGGCGCAAAATGTTTTAACATGTCTCATTTCCATAAGCGATCCCTCTTTTATTATCATGATTTGTGAATGATTATATCATGTATTTTAATTTTCCAAATGATTAAATTCTGTATAAAATGAAATTGTAGAAATATTCATTCAGGTGATATTGGAGGAGAAAAGATGATCAAAAAGGGCTATCATGTAGCTGTTGTTGGGGCTACAGGTGCGGTAGGGCAAAAAATTATTGAACTGTTAGAGAATGAAATGAAGTTTAATATAGTTGAAGTTACATTGCTTTCGTCAAAACGATCCGCTGGTAAGAAAGTAAGATTCAAAGGACGAGAGATAATTATACAAGAGGCAAAAACAACTAGCTTTGAAGGTGTAGATATTGCCTTTTTTAGCGCTGGGGGAGAAGTATCTAGACAATTTGTAACTCATGCAGTTTCTAGTGGTGCGATTGTAATTGATAACACAAGTGAGTACCGAATGGGGCAAGATGTACCGCTCGTTGTTCCGGAAGTGAATGCGCACACTTTAAAACAGCATAAAGGTATCATTGCAGTTCCAAATTGTTCAGCATTACAGATGGTAACAGCACTTCAGCCGATTCGAAAATCATTCGGTTTAGAAAGAATTATCGTTTCAACATATCAAGCTGTATCGGGTTCTGGCATTCATGCGATTCATGAATTACAAGAGCAGGCTAAGTCTATACTTGCAGGTGAAGAAGTGAAGAGTGATATATTACCGGTGAAAAAAGATAAAAAACATTATCCAATAGCATTTAATGTACTGCCTCAAGTAGATATATTTACAGACAATGATTTTACTTTTGAAGAAGTCAAAATGATTCAAGAAACGAAGAAAATATTAGAAGATGAAAACCTGAAAATGGCAGCTACTTGTGTACGTGTTCCAGTTGTATCGGGGCATTCAGAATCGGTTTATATAGAACTGGAAAAAGAAGCAAGCGTTGTGGAAATCAAGGAAATACTAATGGATGCACCAGGTGTTATTTTGCAGGATAACCCTAGTGAACAGCTGTATCCAATGCCATTATATGCAGAAGGGAAAATAGATACATTTGTCGGAAGAATACGTAAAGATCCTGATACGCCAAACGGATTCCACCTCTGGATTGTTTCCGATAACCTATTAAAAGGTGCGGCTTGGAATTCAGTTCAAATCGCAGAGACTTTAGTGGAAAAGGGGATACTTTAATATAGTTTAAAAAACTGGGGAATCGTTAATGATTCCCCAGTTTGTATTTCATAATTGTTTTCTTTATTTCGGCCAACTTTAATTAAAATTAGTCGTTATTGAATTTTTATAAATATCTACTTTATGTGCAGTGAAGCGTAAGGTTTTGGATTCTGCATGAATTGTAAGATTAATAATAATCGATAACGGCATTTCGACCGTTTTCACAATATCTTCTATAGCAATATACTCATTTTTTGCTTCCTTATAATAAACAACAGAACGAATTACGGCCTCGTCACCTTCAATATCAATTTCACACATCATAGGGAATTTTTCACCATTATGTAAGAATAATTCGCCTAGTACGATTGAACCGTTTAATTCTTCTGTAAAATTAGTAGTTGCCGCTGGTTTTACCCATGTTTCGTCATGTTCTTCGTTTTCCTCTTCATCTATTGCCCATTCCCAAATGGGGTTTTGTTTTAGGTCCTCAATAGTTAATTTATCAATTGGTTTGCAACTACTCATACATAAATTCTCCTTTTATTTTGATAAATAAGTTTTTTGATTTCATGAATTAGATGATTGCTTATAAGTGGGTTTAACAAAGTATTTTGCTCATTTGATATCCAAACTACTTTATTTTGAAATAAAGCTATTACAGCAATATTAACAAAACTTTAATTGTCTAGTAAATAATTATTAGTGGAGATATTAAAATGGGATGGTGTTAAAGAAAGATAGTAAAAAACATCAAGGATGAATGAAATCCATTTGGTACGATATGGATATATCCAATGTGAGGGGGAGTTTGATGTATCAAGTAAAGGGGTATTTTTCATCATTAAAAGGAAGTTATTATGAGATTGGAAAGCAACAAGGGGAATTCGTGAAACAAAATCCGTATCTCATCCCGCAATTTATACACGAAGAAAATGTAATATCTAATAACCATTGGACAGAATCGAGAAATATACTAAACAAACATTGTCCAGGCATAAATGAAGAAATTGAGGGGTTTTGTGAAGTGTTAAAAATTCCTTCAAAAAATATGATGTATTACTATCAAACACTATTGAAAGCAGGTTGTAGTCATTGTGCAGTATTACCTAAAAAGACCGATTTAGAGCACACATATGTATTAAGGAATTATGATTTGTCACCAGTAATAGATGATATGCGTTTTTGTTCAACTCATGTTAAAGGTGCGTATGCACATAGTGGCTTTTCTACTCAATATTTTGGCCGAACGGAAGGGATAAACGAGCATGGATTAGCTGTTACATTTTCAGCATGTGGTCAACCAGTAGGAAATATTGCAGGTTTAAGAAAGCCAATGGTGGGTGGTTTACAATGTTTTGCGGTAATTCGATTGTTGTTGGAGAAATGTAAAAATGTGCAGGAAGCTAAGTTACTAATAGAAGAAATCCCAATTGCTAGTAATATTAATTTAATAATAGCTGATCCTTTAAATGCAGCATATATTGAAATATTTGACGGTCATAAATCCACAATAACGATTGATGGTGAAAAACAAGCTTTTATTGTATCAACAAACCATGCAGTTAGTTCATCAATTCAGAAATTAAATAATAGGAAATTAGAACAATCAACAAAGAGATATCACCTTTTACATGAGCATTTAAATAGATGTGAACAAGTAAGCATAGAGTCTTTAAAAAAGTTAGTAGAAGAAGAATATCCTGCTGGACTTACTGTGCATAACTATGAAGAATGGTTTGGAACTTTACATTCTGTATTATTCGATTTACATGATCGTACAATGAAGATTTGTTTCGGATCACCACTTTTAAACGACTGGTATTCATTGAAAGTTGGAGGAAGTATGCCGTTTTCTGAGGTGAACGTGAACTTTAAAAATAAAACTTATACTGACTTTTGGAAGGAAGATAAGAATGAATTGATACCTAAAAGATAAATGGGATAAGATGGTGATGTAAAGAGTGCATTTATACTGGAGGGATTATCAATACTAAAAGTTATGTTACCATTTGTTCTTATCTTTTTTCTTGTCATTGCGATGTATATTGCTTATCAAAAGAGAAAAAAGTCTGGGATAAAAGGATTGAAAAGTGCGGTAACTTCTATTTGCTTCTTTTCACTTGCAATCTTAAATATGTTTGCATATTGGTTTCATTTTGGCGGTGCTTTTACTTGGTTATTTTCAATTGTATTATTGCTAGTTGGTGCATATTTTACTAAATATATTCCAATATCTAAAAAGGTACATTAAAGTTTATAAGAGTTAAATATAATGTTTACTTTGTTTTGAAAAGAGATTATTCTACTAAATTGTTGTGAAACGGTTTCATAGGATAATCTCTTTTGCTTAGTTTTGGAAAGAACGTACTGTGATTTTTAGTTGCTCAATAAATTCTCGAGTTGCAGCACACATATATTTATCTTTTCTATAAATTAGCCCTATTTCAATTATTGGAGTAGGGTTTTCTATTTTAATAGCTTGAATGTTTTTATTTTGTAAAAAGTCTATATATGGTTTGGGTAACACTGTAATTCCCATTCCTTTGGAAACCATTTGGATTAAAGATTCCATCGTACTAATTTCTAAAATTGGCCTTGGTTTAAAGTTTAACTTTTGACAATGAGATGTAATTAGTTCGGTTAAAAAGAAATTTTTAGGTAAAAGAATTAAAGGGTAGTTCTGTAATTCAGCAATAGATACATGATTACGTTCAGCTAATCGATGACCAGTGGGCACGACCAATGTAAGATCGCTTTTGTATAGAGGGATGGAGATAATCTCTTTATCTTGCACCGGGAGAAATGTAATTCCAATATCTAGTTCGTTTTGTAATAATTTTTCACGAATATCTCCTGTACGAAGCCCTAATACAGAAAGCTCTATATTAGGATATAAATTATTAAAATTTAAAATAGCTGTTGGTAGTAAATAATTTACGACGGTTAACAAAGCCCCTATTGTTAAGGAACCTTGCTGTAATCCGTTTAGGTCTTGAATAGCTGAACGAGCTTGTTCGACTTCATGAAAAATGGTTTTACTATGTGATAATAAAATCTTCCCTGCTTCAGTTAATGATATTTTTTTACCAATTCGATCGAAAAGTGGCATTCCTACTTCATGCTCTAATGCACGTATTTGTTGACTTAGTGAAGGCTGTGAAATATTTAATTTTTCAGCTGCTTTTGTGAAATGTAATTCTTTTGAAACAGCTAAAAAGTATTCAAGTTGTCGTAATTCGATTGGAATCACCTCAAGTATAATGATAGGTTATACCTATCATTATTATATAAATAATTGAATTGAACAATGATTTTAGAGGTTTTATAATCATCTTTATGTAACAGAGAGGGTTGTAAAAATTAATCGAGAGAAAATACATGTAACACCTGTAAAGGAGGAAATAGAATGGCTAATGAATATCAATTATTATCTTTAAATATAGGATTACCAAAAGAGGTTATATACGGCGGAAAAGTAATTCATACAGGCATAAATAAGAAACAAGTAAAGGAACCGGTATATTTATCCTTTGTAAGATTTAATGGAGATGGACAGGCGGACTTAGTTCATCATGGAGGAGTAGATAAAGCAGTTTGTGTTTATACTGGTGATCACTATCCATACTGGGAAAAAGAATTGAATCAAGATCTTGTATATGGGGCTTTCGGAGAAAATATAACAGTTAGTGGTATGCGCGAAGAGGATGTTTGTATTGGTGATACGTTTGAGCTCGGAGAGGCAATCGTACAGGTAACACAACCAAGGCAACCTTGTTTTAAATTAGCAAAAAAATATAATATTCCAAAGTTACCACTATATTTTCAAGAAACAGGATATACAGGATTTTATTTTCGTGTATTAAAAGAAGGATGGGTATCATCAGTCGATACATTAAAAAGTCTACAGTCTGATCCGAAAGGTGTTTCAATAGCGTTTGCTAATCGTATCATGCATAAGGAAAAACAAAATATTGAAGGGGTAAAAAGAATATTAGAAGTAAATGCACTTTCAAGTAGTTGGAGAAAGTCTTTTGAAAAGCGTATAAGTGGAGAAGAAATTAATACGAAGGAAAGACTTGAAGGGATAAAAGAATAAAAATATTTTATTATAAATAGTGTATTTCTATTAGTAAAAGCTAATTAGAAAGCGCTATTTTTATATAATAAACTAATTAATATCCAGAAATCTTAATATTGTTTTATTCGACTTATTTTCAAATAGTCAAAACATAAAATTAATTAGACTTTTTTTTTATGTTTTATGATAGTATATTGATTGGTAAGACCTCTATTTTTAAGAGTAGGTCATATAAGTATATCTAATTTAATGGAATTTAACATTTGGAGGTACAACATGGGGAATGTTGAAAAATTGGCAAGTCTTCTAATAGAAGAACCGAAAAGAGAGCAGTTATTTCCTTTATTTGAAGAAGTGTTTGGAATTAAAACTCAAACATTGAATGATTTTTCGGATAAAGGATATTGGGATGATACATATAAAGCTTTATCGTTTTTACAAGAAGATAAAGTGATTGCAAATGTTGCGGCATTTTCACTCCCATTATTAATTAATGGTGAAAAAATAAATGCGGCGGGTATTCAATCAGTAATGACACACCCTAATTTCCGTAGACAAGGGTTAATGACACAATTAATGGGTAAAATGATAGAAGAAATCGATAAGAAATGTGAATGTGCATTATTGTTTACGGAAAACCCTGAACTATATACAGCATTTGGATTTAAAGTTGTGCAGGAATATTTGATGACTATACCATATGATAAAAATATTAATAATAACGATTCACTACTTAAAAAGTTAGATTACTATAATATAGAGAATAGACAGTTAATACATGAAACTATTGATAGTAGCCAAAGACTTTCAAATAGTTTTTCAACTTTAAACTTCCATCCTTCATTTTATATGAATATGTATGATTCGGAATGGAATGAGAAATTGTATTATTCAGAGAAACTAGATGCTCTAATCGTTTATGAAGTAGAAAATGAAAAGTTGAAATTATTTGGAGTATTTGCGCCAGTACTTCCGGTTTTAGATGAATTATGTGGAGAAATCAATGAAAGGTTTACGGAAATCGAATTTTATTTTTCTCCGGATCAATTAGGGGTTGAGGATGTACAGTTTACAGAAGTACAGTCTAGCAAGTATTTAATGGTTCGAAGTGATAAAGAGTTAGATTTTAAAGGTTATAAATTCCCAGTATTAGCGGAGTTTTAAATGTCTATATAAATGCTTTATTATGGAGGAGCTATGAATATATCGTATATACCAGAACGTATTGAGCAACTCACTATAATGAATGTACCTGAATATTATAAGATTAATGATAATCATGCGTTTATTGTCCGTTCGAAAGCAGAAACCGATTTTTGGCTTAAAACACATTATGGTTTTGAAGTAATGAATGGTCATGTATTTTATAATGAGATGATGACAGACTTTCAAGCTGAAGTTCAGTTACGTATGAATCCAAATTCAAAATTCGATCAAGCAGGTCTTTTTGTTATGATTTCGGAGAACTGTTGGTTAAAAACATCTTTAGAATATATCCCTGAAGGGCCATCTCACTTAGGTGCTGTCGTAACGAATAATGGATATTCTGACTGGTCAACGCAAGATTATCCAACTGAAGCAGCTAAGCAACAACTGCGTTTTCGAATTATTCGAAAACGCGGTGATTATACAATATATGTGAAAAAGAGCCATCAATGGGAACAAATAAGAATCGCTCATTTAATGGAGGATATAGGGAATGAGCCTATTAAAATAGGTTTTTACACGTGTAGTCCTTCTAAAAATAAGGGATTTGAGACTGAGTTTTTAAATTTTACAATTGAAGAAATATAGATTAAAAACCGTATTCTTTTCATTAAGAATGCGGTTTTTGTATTTACATAATATAAAGCACATTTATTGACCAGAAAGTCATTAATACTTATCATTTAATAATGTTAAATATTAATTTACATAATATAATAGAAGTAATGAAGAAATTACAAAAAATATCGCTTAAATAAGGAGGGATATGAATTATTCAGTGGTAATTTCATGGGAAAAGGAGATTATGTATGAAATCATTTCGTAAGTTATTACAGTATTTAAAACCATACATGTTCTTCGCTATTATTGGGCCGCTATTTATGGTACTTGAGGTTGCGATGGACTTAATTCAACCGACTATTATGCAACATATCATTGATGTTGGGATTGCAAATCGGGATTTAAATTATGTAATAAAAATGGGGCTTCTTATGATAGGAGCAGCAGCACTCGGTTTAGTTGGAGGGCTTGGGTGTATGATGTATTCTACAAAAGCAGCTGTTAATTTCGCTACAGACATACGAAAAGATGTGTTTGCGAAAATAGAAACATTTTCTAGTAATAATCGGGACTCATTTGGAACAGGTAAATTATTAACAATCGTGACAAATGATATCACTTCCATTCAATCGGCAATGACGATGACATTACGTGTTCTCGTTCGTGGTCCACTGTTATTTATCGGAAGTATAATTATTGTTTTTGTAACAGCGCGAGAGTTATTTCCAATATTACTTGTAGTTGTTCCGATTTTATTACTTGCGATTATTTTAATTGCAAGTAAAGCAAGTGGTACATTTAAAAAGGTGCAAGAGGCATTAGACAAAGTGAATACAAAGCTACAAGAAAATTTATCTGGTGTGCGTGTTATAAAAGCGTATGTAAGACAAAAATACGAAATCGCTCAATTTGGAAATGTAAATACAAATTTAACGAAGATAAATATTCGAGCTGTGCAACTTATTTCTTTAATGATGCCAATCATTATGCTAGTTGTAAGTGGCGGGATTGTCGCAACATTATGGATTGGTGGAGAAAAAGTATTTGATGGAACGCTTCAAGTAGGAGCGATTTTGGCATTTATTAATTACTTGAATATCATTTTAATGTCGCTTATGTCGATTAGCATGGTATTTATTCAAATTGCGCGAGCTTTTCCATCTGCGGATCGTGTACAGCAAGTGTTAAATACCGAGGTTGATATTATAAGCGAAGCGAATGCGATCGAACCTGAGAAAATTGAAGGAAATATCGAATTTAAAAATGTTAGTTATAGCTATACGAAAAATAATGAATACGTTTTAAAAGATATTTCGCTTAGCATTCAAAAAGGTGAAAAAGTAGGAATTATTGGATCAACTGGAAGTGGTAAATCTACCTTAGCGAAACTGTTACCACGTCTATATGATGTGGATCATGGTGAAATATGTATAGATGGAATAGATGTTAAAAAATATGATTTGCAAAAACTCCGTGCTTCAATAGGGTTTGTACCTCAGAAGGCGTTGTTGTTCTCAGGCAGTATAGAAGAAAATTTACGTTATGGTAAAGAAGATGCAACACATGACGAGCTGGAAGTAGCAGCTGCATCAGCTTGTGCGACTGAGTTTATCAATAAGCTGGAAGAATCTTATCAATATAATTTAACACAAGGCGCGACAAATCTATCAGGTGGACAAAAACAACGTGTATCAATTGCAAGGGCACTTGTGAGAAAGCCACCAATTCTCATATTAGATGATTCTACATCAGCAGTTGATGCAAAATCAGAGTCTACTATTCAAATAGCTTTAAAAACAAAATATAAAGGCACAACAACTTTATTAATTGCGTCCAAAATTTCTTCCATAATGGATGCGGATAAAATACTTGTATTAGATAATGGTGAATTAGTTGGCAATGGTACACATGAACAATTGTTAGAACAAAGTGAGGTTTATCAGGAAATTTATCTTTCCCAAGGTGGTAATTTGGATAAAGAAGGTGGGGAAGAACATGCGTAATTTTCAAGGGCAATTTGCTAATAAAGGTGGACGAAACACCCCAAAGATGGGAAAAGCTAAAAATGCTCAAGGAACTGTAATGCGGGTATGGAACTATATGGGCTATCAAAAAGCTGCTCTTATGTTTGTTATATTTCTAGTCGTTGTTACTACATTACTTGGATTATTAGGTCCCTATTTTATGGGAGTTATTATAGATCAATATATTGTACCGAAAGATTTAAGTGGTACAGCAAGAATGTGTATGTTACTTATCGCGATTTATGGTGTAACTGTACTTTTAACATGGTTACAAACGTTTGTCATGATTAACGTTGCATTAAAAACAATTCAAAAAATACGACAAGATATTTTTGAGAAAATCCAAACGCTTTCTTTACGGTTCTTTGATGTGCGTTCTCAAGGTGATTTAATGAGCCGTGTGACAAATGATATAGATAATTTGAATCAAGCTTTGACACAAAGTGTTGTACAAATCATTTCATCAGCGTTAACTTTTATAGGTGTAACGATTGCAATGTTCGCCTTAAATTGGATTTTAGCAATTGTAACTTTAATTACAGTACCTATTATGTTTTACGTTACAAAAAAACTAGTTGCATATAGTGGTAAAAACTTTGCAAAGCGTCAAAAAGATTTAGGTGAATTAAATGGATTTATTGAGGAAGCAATTACAGGTGCGGATGTTACAACGTTGTACGGAAAAGAAAAAGAAACTGTACAAAATTTCAATAAAATTAATGAACAGCTAAGAGTTTCAGCTACGAAGGCTGATACATTTTCAGCTTTTATTTTTCCAAGTATGAACTTTATTAATAACTTAGGTATGGGGCTTGTCATTGGGACTGGATCAGTTATGGTTTTAAACGGAATGACAACAGTAGGAGTTATTGCGGCTTTTATTAATTATTCTCGTCAATTCTCAAGACCGCTAAGTCAATTTGCGACTTTAATGAATACAATTCAAGCGGCAGTTGCTGGTGGAGAACGTGTTTTTGAAATTATGGATGAGGTACCAGAAATTCAAAATAAAAAAGACGCATTCGTTGTACAAAATTTACAAGGGCATGTTGCACTTGAGAATGTTTCATTTGGCTACGCAGAAAATAAAACGATTTTAAAAGAAGTGAGTCTTAAAGCGCAGCCAGGAGAGACAATTGCTTTAGTTGGTCCGACTGGATCAGGGAAAACAACAATCATTAATTTGTTAACTCGCTTTTACGATATACAGCAAGGACAAATTCATATTGATGGAAAAGATATAAAAGATTATGATATTAATTCTTTACGAAGTAAAATAGGAGTAGTTTTACAGGATACGTATTTATTTGCTGGTTCGATTATGGATAATATCCGTTATGGACGCTTAGATGCTACTGATGAAGAAGTTATCACTGCAGCTAAGGCAGCATCTGCACATTCTTTTATTAAGCATTTGCCAAATCAATATGAAACAGAAATTGCTTCAGAAGGATCGAATTTAAGTCAAGGACAAAAACAACTTCTAGCGATTGCACGAGCAATTTTAGCAGATGCAGATATATTAATTCTCGATGAAGCGACATCAAATATTGATACAAGAACAGAATTACAAATACAAGCAGGACTAAATAATTTAATGAGAGGTCGCACAAGTTTTGTGATCGCTCATCGACTTAAAACAATTGAAAAAGCAGATCAAATTCTTGTTATAAAAGATGGAAATATTTTAGAAAGAGGGAATCATGAATCTCTCATGGAAGATAGAGGGTTTTATTTTGATTTGTATACGAGTCAGTTTAAAATATAGTAAAAGCATTGATATGTTGCGGTTTCTCTTGAGAGGAGAAACCGCATTTTTTATATTTACAAATATTACTATCCAAATGGTCTTTCACTACATATTTTAACAGCATCCACCTGCATTCCAGGCAAAACATGTGAATAGCGATTTAATGTTATGAACATATCTTTATAACTGAAGTGTTCACTTACAGTCTTTGGATGTATACCTTGTTTCAAAAGTAGCGTAGCAAGTGTATAATAACGTAAATCATAAAATCGAACTTTAAAAATCGGAGTTTAAATAAAGAGAGCGCTGTTAAAAGCGCTCTGAGACAAACCATACATTTAGAGAGGAATCAAGATAATATATGGATATTGTGTGAGAATGTTGTAGGTTTTAATTAAAAATAAAGCACACATATAAGTGTGCTTTTATGAACGCTTTAGATTTGTATGACTATATAGTCATACAATAAAATATGCTTGTTTAATATAAATGTGTGTCAAATCTATAAAAAGATATTGTGTATAAGGAACAATAAATGTTAATTAGCTAAGTCTTTTGTTTTTATCCTGCTATTTGCCGGACAGTAAGACCCCCACCTTAAAATTCAGCGGAAGCAAAGAAGTTAGGTGGGGGCTGGACTGCCCATAAAAGCCCGATTGGTGAGGGCTGATTAAAGTTTCACTTTATTAACGAATTTGCACAACTGTTAACGCTGCAGAACGAATATCTACTGTACCTATTACTTCAACGGGGACAATTTGAATTAAATCACCAGGGTTTAAGTTAATTAGAATAACCCCACTTGATACATCGACTTCGCCAGTTCCGATAATATTAGAACGGACTGCGGATCCGGATCCTGCAATAATATTAGTCGATGAATTTAATGTCAAGAAAAAGCGAGCTGCTTCCGGGGCTAATGGAACGTTATCAAGGCTAATCGTTAATGTATAGCTAATTTGATAAATACCAGCTACCTGAATTTTAATACCAGTTCCAGTACTAATTGTATCATTAATTACAGGGACAGTAATGTTAGGATTTGGGCCTGTACTAGGTAATAGTAGTGGTGTAAATAATGTTGCAAATTGAGGTGAAGTAGCATTGAAGGCAAAACCTAGGGCAGGTAGTGAACTAGGTGCTTGTGCTTCACAATTAAAATTAGCGAATTTACGAATGGATGAGCGCATATTTTCACTCCTTTCTTGTATTTAGATTTCGTGAGTATTAACTTCACATTTTGGACAAGCATAATACAATATATGAAAATTTATAGTAGATAGTGCACAAGCATTACTATTACGGATAAAGCTATGAATAATAATAAATACTATATGGAAAAAGCAGTTAGCTAATTTAACTAACTGCTTAGTCGGTTCTCCAAGAGCAAATAGGCGAAAAATTATTGCGCTATATAAAAGATCGCTATAGATAAGTGCTCTTTTTGAGAGTGAGTATAAAATTCTATCATTCTATCTAGTATGTGCACTGTATTATGTAGTTGCTACTAAAATTGATGTGAATTTTTAAAATTAGAGGTTTCTTTCAATGAAACCTCTAAAAAGACAACTAAATTTACGTTATAGTAAATTCAATTGCGATAGGAGTGCCTCCATCTAGGACTGCTCCTCCTACAATAGTAGCAGCTGTAGTAGTCACACCAGTAATAGTATCACCTGTTTGAATAACACCATTAATATAAAGTGTTAAAAAGGCATAAGAAGCAGGGAATGTTGTTACAGCACCAGTGTCATCAGTGAAGTCTGTGTTAGCAAAAGTTAAATCTGCACCAGCAGCAGTTCCTGTTGCGGCTGTACTTACAAATCGTCTTCCGGCTATAAAAGGTTTAACGATAGGCATTTATATTCACCCCTTTTTGAGAATTAACTTAGACAAGTTTTTTGAAAGTTTTGTCCTGTATCGTATATTATGCTGTGCTTCTACTAAGAGATACGGCTTGTATACTAGTAAATAAGTATAATTATTATGCGTTTTATAAGTTAGGTTCTTATAAGTAATTAAGTGGTTAAGGTTGGATTTTGTATATGGTATGTTTATGTTAAAAAAGAGAGCTCTTTTAGAAAGAGCTCTTAATCAAATTATTATCTTAGTGTTGGAGGGAAACTGGCGGCCTCAGTGACAGATGGTAGAAATAATTTACGTGGTATTGTAATAAATTCAAGCGCAATTTGCTTTGGATAAAAAAGTATTTGAGTTAAATCTAGAGCATGTATTAATAGTATCATGAAGCTTGTAAGAATGATAAAACTACCCCAAAAGAAACTTTTTGAAGTGTTGCGGAAATCTTTTATTAAAGAAAAGAATGAAAAAAATGCGGTAACAATGAGAATAAAAAATTTATACTTATCAGCCATTGTGATCCTCCTAAAGAACAGTAATTTATATTATACCGTATTTTTCAATATTATTATAAAAAGATTTTAAAGTGAATAATAAGAAAAAAATAAAGCCATAACTTCAAACATTAGTTTAGGTTCTATTGTTTGAATTTTTTGTTTTAGAAGATATATAATCTGAAATTGAAAATTTTCCAAATGAATTACGATTTTTTATTTCTGATCCAACATCAAGTGCTTAATGAAATGGTATGAAAGATTATAGGCTAGAGATACGAGATTAAATAAGAGGAGTTTGCGTGCTGCAAGCGTCCTAGCTCAGATTTCTACTAGAGAAAAGTATTTAGTTGGAGTTGGTATGTTAATAAAAAACGGATGGATGTCGAAACTAAATATTCATGACATTAAGGACAAAGATCAGGAAATATAATTTGGTATTCTGGGAATAACCGGAGATCCGTAGTTAAGGTTGCATAGTATTTGTATTTTTTTTCTAATTTTTCAATTGTTGTTATGTGATGAGAACCTAATCCGCGTCGTACACTATGTTGAGAAAGAGTCGGCCCAATTTGTAATTTTCGTTTTTTCATTGCATCGTTCCATGGACTATAAAAAAATTTAAAAATAAAAGCAGGTTCCATGTAAATGCTATAAGGATAATGCGAACCATGTCTCCCGACTCTATAGTTCCCGTGCGAATTATTGTGAATTAATCTACCGTTAAGATATAGTTGGTTTGGATTAGGTTGAATTATTATGCCGTGATAACGTTGTTTAACAAGCGGAGAGCTATATCTTGGATTAGTGTAGCCATGAGTCGGTTCATCAATCATCATAATCATTCTTATTGAAAACATATTGCCGCCCATAGTGTTAAGTGATTTGAAAAATTGTTCTTTATTATAACAGCACAGGAATTCTGTCGTATTCAATACCATTTTCCATCCTATAATTTCTCTTTCAATTTCCATAACTTCTTGATCAACTAAATAAGCATCAAATTCGAATGATTTTGAGTTTCGTATTTCCCAATTAGGAGCGAATGTTTTACAGATTTCAACTGAACGATCAGTGGATCCACGGTTAATAAGAATGCCATGATCAAATAGCTTTGTATGGTGCATTAACCACCACGGAAGTAAATATTCTTCATTGTAAAAATGAGAAATTAAAGTAGTCTTAATCAAAATCACCTCCGTATTTAACCTGCTTCTTATTTAATATGATATGGAAGGAAACCTATTGTTAGAAGGTCTCCTCTTAAAAGTTTTAAACCACATAGGGTATGTGGATGGATTAGTATGTAAAGTAGTCTGAATGATAAAGAGTGGTATTAAAAAGTACAAAATCTAAAATGAGCATCGAATTAGTGTATAACGATTGAAACGGCACTGAAAACTAATAAAACAGCCATAATGATGTTAAATAATTGATTATGTTTTAATAAAAGTTTTTGGAACATGGAACCAAAAAGGCTCCAACTAAATGTACTCAGTAAACCGACTATACCTAGAAATAATGAGAAAAGTAGAAAACTTGAATATGAATTGTAGTAAGGGAGTATAAAAGTAGAGACTACTGTGAGTCCGAATAATATTCCTTTAGGGTTAATAAATTGAAGGAAAATACCCACTGTAAATAAGTTTTTATTATTTTTTTCATTGTGACCGGCACCGCCTTTACTAGTAATTATTTTAAAGGCTAAATATAGCATATACGCGACACCTAAAATTTTTAAAGGAAATTCAATTATAGGGATAATATTAATTAATACAATATTAAAGAAACTGCATAAAGAAGTGAGGATGAAAAAACCGAATGCTACTCCAAAGCAAAAGTTTATGCTTCTCTTTAATCCATGTTGATTTGCGTATGTCATAGCTAAGAAATTGTTGGGACCAGGTGTGAAGCTACTTATAAATACAAATAACAAAAAAGAAAATATAGGCATTTCAACCCCCCCTATTTTTTGTGTGTTATAATGACCAAAAAGAACAATATAACGTGTGCTTTTTATTATACATAACGGTCGTTATATTGTATACAGTGTAGGAGTGTTTTTTATGGAAGAAATTCAACTTATTCTGGCAAAAAATTTAAAATCAATACGTGAAAAAGAAAAATTAAGTTTAGAAAAGGTCTCTCAATTAACAGGTGTAAGTAAAACAATGATTGGACAGATAGAAAGAGGAGATTCAAGCCCGACACTAACAACAATATGGAAAATTGCTAATGGTTTGAAAGTATCATTTACCTCTTTAATTAATAATCCACAGCCTGATACGAAAGTAGTTTTACGAAATGATGTTCAAGTATTGTCTGAAGACAATGGGAGATATAAGGTGTATCCCTCATTTCCTTTCCAAGATGATAGGAATTTTGAAATCTATATGGTTGAAATTGATACAGAAGGGAAATTAAGTTCAGAAGCGCATAAAGAAGGAACAGAAGAGTTTATAACGGTATTTGAAGGGAAATTGACAATTGATATAAATGATTGTCAATATACGTTAAATAATGGAGACTCAATTCGCTTTAAGGCGGATAGACCGCATACTTATACTAATTCAGGAAGAACATTAACTCGGTTAAGTATGACTATTTATTATCCAGCTTTATAAGCTGGCAATAATATAAAGAGTAAAAGTAAATGTGTATTGTTAAAACCATCTATAAGAGATGGTTTTATTTTTTTGAATATAAAAAAAGACACTCGATTGAGTGTCAATATAGTATTGCTCTCGCGTATAGGATTGGAGATGTTCCTCAAATACATATTGAGATGGTCTGTAAAGAAGAAACGATCTTCATCTTTAATGTAACATCGACATGGGGGAAGTGTAAATTGATAATATATATACGGAAAATTTAGTATAGATGTTTTCTACTATGGATATAGTACAATTTATTTTTATTACGTAATCACTATCGTAATATTTATCAATTGAGTATTTAGATTGTTTATTATAAAAAGAATGAATCATTTTTTAATCAATTCGTATAATTGTAAGAGAGGCACCTGTTGATCCACCTCCAACTAAATTCACGACGGATAATATACCAAATAATTGTAGTGAAATTGTATTACCAGCATTTAAATTAGTAATTAAATTATTACTATAATTTGAAGTTGATAAAGCGGGAGAAAAAATAGAGCCAGGAATTGGCGTAGAAGCGTTTAATAGTAGTCTAGTTCCAGCAAGTAGAGCGGTTGTCGTATTAACTTGATAGGTTAAATGATATCTTCCAGTTACAGGAATTGTAAATACGTCATTTGAAGCGTTAACTGTAAAATTACCGAGACTTTGGTTATTTGAAAGTGGAATGTTTGTTCCTCCTAATATGACTGAAACAGGACCACCTGATGTATTATTAGCGAACATAGAGTTTGTTGTAACGATTGAACCAGTACTTCCGGTAGGCCCAGTACTTCCGGTAGGTCCAGTACTTCCGGTAGACCCAGTACTCCCGGTAAGCCCAGTACTTCCGGTAGGCCCAGTACTTCCGGTAGGTCCAGTACTTCCGGTAGGCCCAGTACTTCCGGTAGACCCAGTACTCCCGGTAAGCCCAGTACTTCCAGTAGGCCCCGTAGGTCCAGTAAGCCTGTAAGGGAAAATAATGTCAAGGGCCATTGACATTATTTCTTTTTTTCTAATTTCATTATTATCATGAATATAAATCACCTCATCTTTTTAAATAAGAATGTTATAGATTTAGTACTTTTTAAATAGAATGATTAATTTATTATATTAATTAAAGCGGTTATAGCAACGGTAAAATGTTTAATATATGTAATAATTCTTTGGGGAGAAAAAAGAGAATAGTTATAAAGTTATTCTTTAATGATAGGGTCATAATGATGTGTATGAATTAAAAAACATGTGGAATGAGGTATTAAATTGAAACGCAATGACAATTTATCATTGAATAAGGAGATGATGGGACCAGAAAATATTGGACCTACATTTCCGATTCTTCCACCGATTTATATTCCAACAGGAGCAACCGGCCCGACTGGAATAACGGGGCCGACTGGAATAACGGGGCCGACCGGAATAACAGGCCCAACCGGAGAAACGGGGCCGACCGGAATAACAGGACTAACCGGAGAAACGGGACCGACCGGAATAACAGGACTAACCGGAGAAACGGGACCGACGGGAGCAACAGGACCGATCGGAATAACAGGGTCGATCGGAGAAACGGGGCCGACCGGAATAACAGGAGCAACCGGAATAACGGGGTCGACCGGAGAAACGGGGCCGACCGGAATAACAGGAGCAACCGGAATAACGGGGTCGACCGGAGAAACGGGGCCGACCGGAATAACGGGACCGACGGGAGCAACAGGACCGATCGGAATAACAGGAGCAACCGGAGAAATGGGACCAACTGGAGAAACCGGATCAATAGGGATAACGGGACCGACGGGAGCAACAGGGATAACAGGAGCAACAGGTCCTACTGGGGGCATTGGTCCTATAACCACAACCAATTTGTTATATTACACTTTTGCAGATGGAGAGAAACTTATATATACAGATGCTGACGGGATACCTCAATATGGTACAACGAATATTTTGTCTCCTAGTGAAGTTTCTTATATTAATTTGTTTGTTAACGGAATACTGCAACCACAACCATTATATGAAGTGAGTGCTGGTAAATTAACTTTATTGGATACGCAACCACCATCGCAAGGATCTTCAATTATATTACAATTTATCATTATTAATTAAAAGGACAGTTCCTTAATGAAAAGGAATCTGTCCTTTTTGTTTTATATTTGAATAGTTAAAATTAAGTGAAGGTACATTCAATTTCTAGCTGTTATAAATGGTTGAATGATAGGGATTTTAACTTCAATCCTTTTCATAGTGTATTGGAATAAAATATAAAATGAATTTTTCAATATAGTATATGAGAGTTCTCTATAATACAAACGGCTTCATGTTTAAAAAAGAGAACACAATCTTAGTAAAGAAATAAGGTATATTTATATGAAAAAAATGGCACTGTTAATTGTTGAGTATATGCAAATTAATATGTGTATTTAAACCTAAGAGATAAACGTGGAAAAATAAAATAAACTCTTAAGTTTAGGTATTTAATCTAAGCAGTCAATTATTAAAAACATATAATTAATATGTGAGTCATGAACATAATTAAATAGCGTTTGCAAGTTTAATTATATTTCATGTTTCCTATTTTAAGTCAATGTATAACACATACTCTTTTACAACTTTATGATCCTTATAATAGGAAAAACTCAAATATAAAACAAGTAAGGAGGACATAAATGACAAGTAATAATTGTTTCGGTCATAACCACTGCAATAATCCGATTGTTTTCACTCCAGATTGCTGTAACAATCCACAAACAGTTCCAATTACTAGTGAGCAATTAGGTAGATTAATTACTTTACTAAACTCTTTAATTTCGGCTATTGCAGCGTTTTTTGCAAATCCAAGTGATGCAAACAGATTAGCTTTACTCAATTTGTTTACTCAACTATTGAACTTACTAAATGAATTAGCACCTTCTCCAGAAGGGAATTTCTTAAAACAATTAATTCAAAGTATTATTAATTTACTACAATCTCCTAACCCAAATCTAAGCCAATTACTTTCTTTATTACAACAATTCTACAGTGCTCTTGCACCATTCTTCTTCTCTTTAATTATTGACCCTGCAAGCTTACAACTTTTATTAAACTTATTAACTCAATTAATTGGTGCTACTCCAGGAGGCGGCCCAACAGGTCCAACAGGTCCAACAGGTCCAGGAGGCGGAGCAACAGGAGCAACAGGAGCAACTGGTGCAACAGGAGCAACAGGTCCAACAGGAGCAGGAGTAACAGGAGCAACTGGTGCAACAGGAGCAACAGGTCCAACGGGAGCGACAGGTCCAACAGGAGCAACAGGCCCAACAGGAGCAACAGGAGCAACAGGTCCATCAGGAGTAACAGGAGCAACAGGCCTAACAGGAGCAACAGGAGCAACAGGTCTAACAGGAGCAACAGGTCCAACAGGAGCAACAGGTCCAACGGGAGCAACAGGTTTAACTGGTGCAACAGGCTTAACTGGTGCAACAGGAGCAACTGGTGGCGGAGCTATTATTCCATTTGCTTCAGGTACAACACCATCTGCGTTAGTTAACGCGTTAATAGCTAATACAGGAACTCTTCTTGGATTTGGATTTAGTCAGCCTGGTGTAGCTTTAACTGGTGGAACAAGTATCACATTAGCATTAGGTGTAGGTGATTATGCATTTGTAGCACCACGCGCAGGGGTTATTACGTCATTAGCTGGTTTCTTTAGTGCAACAGCTGCTTTAGCTCCATTATCACCTGTTCAAGTGCAAATACAAATATTAACTGCACCTGCAGCAAGCAATACGTTTACAGTACAAGGCGCACCTCTTTTATTAACACCAGCATTTGCCGCAATAGCGATTGGTTCTACAGCATCAGGAATCATTGCTGAAGCTATTCCAGTAGCGGCTGGAGATAAAATACTACTGTATGTTTCATTAACAGCAGCAAGTCCAATAGCTGCAGTTGCTGGATTTGTAAGTGCAGGTATTAATATCGTTTAATTTGTTACAATGTTTAGTAGGAAATTAAACAGGGGTTTGTATATAGTCCTTCCTAATAAATTTAGGAAGGACTATATTTTTTGAGGAAATAAGTAATAAATCAATTGAACAATTACTCTTTATTAAGTTCGTATAAAAAAGTATAATTTACCCTTTCTCATTTAAGGCATAAGTTATGTAACTTTAAAAATTTCCGATCAGCAAAAAAAGATGAATTCTTTTAAAAAAGAATTCATCCATAAAATAAACTATTTATTTTTATTACAGTTACATCCTTTTTTCTTTACATAGCCTTGCTCGGCTAAGTCTCTTTGCGATTGGGAATTGGAAGATTGAGAATTGGAAGATTGAGAGGATGCTGAAGAGCTACTATTTTTATTATAAGAGTAGTTTTTTCGATAGTTATAATTACTCATAGTACTATCACCTCCAATTTAATATATAAATATTATATGTATGTACACTATCAATTGTTACTATTATTAATAGGAAGAGAACATACAATAAAAAAATCTCCTCGGTATTTTCCTAGGAGATAAATGATGATTCTTTTAAAAATTTACAAATTAATAGCCCCAGTAAAGAGGAAAGTAATAAGAATCTTGGGGATACGGATTATGTTGTTGAGGGAGGGGCTGGGTTGGGTAATTTTTCATTCCACGGTTTTGATTGCAGTTTGCCGGAGGGCCAATAACAGTAGTTGATTGAATAGGAGAAACCGCTTGTTTCCATTGTTGTTCATTGAGGCAGTAAGTATGGGCCATCATATGAGCCGGAGTTAATCTTAAAATATCAGAACCGAAAATAACTTCTGGCGCCGGGGCATTGAAAATAGCTAATAAATGAGTATTATCAGCTGTAGCAATTTCATAATGCCACCACGCTTGTGGAATGTTGGCAACTTGCCCCGGTTTTATCGGTAAGTTTAATATTTGATTCGTAAATGGATTAAGTAAAGAAACAACAGCAGACCCTGAAATACAATAAACAAGTTCAGCTGCATTTTGATGAATATGTGGTTCTACAACATTTCCTGTACTTAAATAAATATCTAATAAAGAAGTATTTTCTAAAGTATTTAATTGTTTAATACCGAGTACATTTATATAATTTTGGGCATCTTTCCGAAAAAAATTACTTTTATTTACATCATAAGTAAAATTGGTTGAGGGAGAGGTATAGTCGATGTTGGCAGTCAATTGTATTACCCGCCTTTCTATAGGGAAGTTAGGTTACAAAATTAGGATATGAGTCTAGTCTTTGTTTTGTGCTGTTGTCGGCAGCTTAATAAATTCACTTATTTCATAAAGAATAAGGTGTTAATACTAAACTATATTCGTATTCCCATTCATACTTTGGATTGATGGAAAAAAGTAATGAAAATGTTAATTTAAAAGTACATCAATCATTTATAAGGAGTGAATGTTCATGTCATTTAGTGAAATGATTAGAAATGAAGTACTCAGCTGGGCGGGTGTTTCTGAAAAACCGCATCGATTTGGTGGTATTGAAATAAATTATGGTAAGAAAGAACTTGGCCATCTTCATGGTGATAAATTAGCTGATTTACCATTTCCGAAGTTAAAGCGAGATGAATTAGTGAAGCAAGGATTGGTAAAACCACATCACGTATTACCTGAATCAGGATGGATCAGTTATTATATAAAGAGTGAAGAGGATATTCCATTTGCAATTGAGTTATTTCGTATGCAATATGACCGAATTAAAAAGTAATGAAATAAAGTAGGGTAATAAAAATTTATTTTCATGTCACATCCCTCCTTAATCGTTCGTCTTGTATGTAGAACGATAAGGAGGGATTTTATTATGAATACATTTGATGTAGCAATTGTTGGCGGTGGGCTTGCTGGATTAACAGCATCTATATATTTAGCGAAAGCTGGAAAGAAAGTGATTGTATTAGAAAAATCCAGTCAATTCGGTGGCCGAGGGATGACTATAAATAAAAATGGAATCTGCATGAATCTTGGTGCACATGCTTTATATAGAGGCGGGGCAGCGTTTATAACTTTTAATGAGCTCGGTTTGAATCTTCCAGGTGGAATACCATCTACAAAAGCACATGGAATATGGAAAGGGGATATATTCACCATCCCAACAGATTTTCGCTCAATTTTATCAACACCACTACTTTCGTGGTCTGCAAAAGTACAATTCTCACGTCTTATGATTCGTTTAGGAAATTTAGATGTAGGAGAAGTTCCGAAAATGAGTCTAACTACATGGGCAGAAAATGAAATAAAAGATCCAATGGTTCGTAATATATTTTATGCGCTATGCCGGACAACAACATATACGTTTGCTCCTACAATACAATTAGCATCATCTGTACTAAAGCAAATACAGCTTTCTATAAAAGAAGGAGTGCTTTATGTAGATGGTGGTTGGGAGACGATAATAACAAAATTAAGAGATTTAGCGAATGATGTCGGGGTAAAATTTTTGGCTAAAAAGCATGTTTTGGAAATAGAGCATTATGAAGATAAACAAAGAATACATTGTGTTGATGATGAGGTTTTTGAAGTAGGTACAGTCATCGTGACGACTCCGCCAAAAGAGGCTTGTAAAATAATAAAAGGTGCAGAAGGAACAAGTTTGCATAGATGGAGTGAACAATCGGTACCGGTTACTGTTGCTGCATTAGATATTGGCTTAAGACAATTACCCAATCCTACACATCAATTTGTATTAGGATTAGATCAACCTATATTTTTCACAAATCAATCGAGAGCAGCTAAATTAAGTGAAGATGGATCAATTGCAGTGAGTCTAATCAAGTACCATAATCCTGTGCTAGAGATGAATCATATTCATGAAGATAAAGAACAGTTGGAAAGTACGATGGAGTTGTTACATCCAAATTGGAAAAGAGAAGTTGTTGCACAGCAATATTTACCGAAAATAACAGTAGTACATGATTTTCCTCATATTGACCGTGTTGAAAAGCCGGGTCCTAATATACCTGAAATGCCAGGTGTTTATGTTGCAGGAGATTGGGCAGGGCATGATGAAATATTAGCTGATGCTGCGGTAGCAAGCGGGAAACGAGCAGCGTTACACATTTTAAAGCAATATGAAAGTGAGGCAGTTCATCATGGAAACGGAGCAGTTATATGAAGCGTATCAACCATTATTATTTTCGTTAGCATACAGAATCCTTGGGAGTGTTATGGATGCTGAGGATATCGTTCAGGATGTATTTATCTCGCTAAATAATATAGAAGATCCTCAATCTATAGAAAATATGAAAGCATATTTATGTAAGATGGCGACAAATCGTTCAATTGATAAATTACGATCGGCAGCGCATAAACGTAACGTGTATGTAGGAATGTGGTTACCAGAGCCACTTGTAGACGAGAGTGATGAGCCATCAAAGTCATTTATAATGAAAGAATCCCTTTCCACCGCATATTTATTACTTTTACAACAACTATCTGAGGTAGAAAGGATTGTTTTCATATTAAGAGAGGTTTTCAGTTATGAATACGAAGAAATAGCTTCAATTGTTGATAAGAGTAGTGTGAACTGTAGAAAAATCTTTCAACGTGCACGAAAAAGCATGTTAGAGAAACCGAAGCAATCAAAATTAAGCACGGAGAAAATGGCTTCTTATGTTGAAAAGTTTGTAGCATCATTACAGTGTGGGGATACGGAAGGTATGTTGGAAGTATTAAAAACAGATGCTATATTCAAAGCTGATGGTGGCGGTAAAGTTACAACTGCGATCAATCCGATTTATTCTGCAGATCGAATTATTCGCTTGTTCTTTGGGATTGCACAACGATTGACAGAAGAGTACACTGTTGATTTTAAAATGGTAAATGGTATACCAGGAGTTATAGTTACAATAAATAATAAAGTAACGTATGTTCTTTCGTTTGCATTTGAGGATGAGAAGATTTCAAATATTTATATGATGGTTAATCCTGAAAAACTTATGCATTTAAATGTAAAAATATAAAAAAGCGCATTTCTTTAGAAATGCGTTTTTTTATTATTTTTCTAACATTTCAAGAGGTACATCTTTTTCGCCAGCTACCTCAAATTTAATTTCCCCGTCTTCTTCATAAATACGTGTAATAATCGGTATAGTAATCATTAATTTTTTATGCTGCTTTCGTTTTCGAGCAGCATCTAAGCTAATCACGTTCATTTGTAAGCATCCTTTCTTCTGGAAATATATAAACAAAGAAAATGCGTCCGAAAAGGGCGCTTAATTGAATTTGAAATACCGATTCATTTAAATGGGGTTTATATAATTTAATAACTGCAATTTTAATATGAAATAATATGAATGGAATAATTGCACGTAGAAATTAACTTTACCAAAAAACGAAACAATATGCTATAAAAAATTATAAATCTTTGTCATATAACGGGAAAAAGGATTTCGTTTCGCATATAATAAAAGTAGACGGGCAGCAAGAGCTTTTTCATCATATTGCTTGGAAAGGCGATGAAAAGAATGGATACGTTAGATTCATTATTACTTCAACTTGAACAATATGGAGAAGAGCATGATCGGAATAAAAAAATACGGGAAGAAAAATTACGGAATATTTCTCGTGAGATGGGGCAATTTTTATCAATTTTAGTAAAAGGGTGTAATGCAAAAAATATCTTGGAAATTGGAACTTCTAATGGTTATTCTACATTGTGGTTAGCTAATGCGGTAGAAGAAACAAATGGAAATGTAACAACTGTAGAGCTTTCTTCAGAACGAGTTGGAGAGGCACTTGTCAATTTTGAAAAGGCAAACCTGTTACAAAGAATCGATATTCATAATCAAGAAGCAGGGGCATTTTTAGATTCCCAATTAGATCATTCATTTGATTTTATTTTCCTAGATTCAGAGCGCACGCAATACATGTGGTGGTTTGAGCATATAAAACGTATGTTACAACCAAAAGGTTTTCTTGTTGTTGATAATGCAACTTCTCATGCGAGTGAATTAGATGAGTTTATAAAAATGATTGAAGAAGATGATACGTTTGAAACGGTGTTATTAGCGTTTCAAAAGGGAGCATTTGTAGCTCGCAAAAATAAATAGAAGTGAGTGTAATAGAATTATCACATTGAAAACGGGTGAATGTCAAAAGATTGAGTGTAGCACGATTGAAAGAACGTAAATTATTTAGGAAATATATGAAGAATCCGCCTTCAGCATGTTGTTCTCTAGGTCTTAAGTCTGAGGAAAATTATGTTGATTACAGGTATACTTATAGTAAGAAACAGGGAATGACTGCATAAATAGGCATTTCTAAAAAAGTCGATTTCAAGCAGTCAGAATGTATATGAAATACGATATAATTGATGAAATATAGTGCATATAAATTCGCACATATAAATAAAGGAGCGATTTTGTTGACTGAACTCGAGAAAAAAGAACCCGTATCAATTGTGAAAGATAATAATGTAGAAGTAGTAGTTGATACAGTTATAAAAGATGAAGAACTTGATGAATTAAATAAAGAAGCCGATCTTTATGTACAAAAGTTAAATAGCGAGCAAAATACAGATTTATCGAAAGTATTGTCGCAGCTAGGAGATTTGGGGGATAAAGAACAACAAGCAGCAGGACAAACGTTATCAGCATTAAAACGTCCTGTCACAGCGATGATGAATGGAAAGAATGAAGAAATTCCAAATACATTGTTAGAATTACGCAAAGTAGTATCAGAGCTTGATCCGAATTCATTAAAAGCAAGTGGTATGAAGAAAATTATGTTTAAAGTATTTAAGAAAAATCCACTTGAAACATACGTGCATAAATATCAATCTATAGATAAGCAAATTGAGGAAATTATTAGATCCCTTCTAATTGGTCGTGATAACTTACAAGAGGATACAGTTGGTCTTGAAATGTTAAAAGAACAATCGCACGATAAAATTCATGCTCTTGATAAACAAGTATACTTAGGGAAAAAGCTTGCTGGCATGCTTGAAGCTGAGAAACAAAACCCAGAGCGTCAAAGGGATATTCCGTTAATTAACGATGCATTAGAAAAGATACTTGTACGTACACGTAATATGCAGCAAGCGAAAAGTGTATTATTACAATCTATAGCTTCTGTAGACATCATTAAGAAAAATAATGAAAAATTAACAGAGGCGATACGTAATGCGATTACGATGACACAAAACGTTGTAACAGTTTCAGCTGCTATTCAGCTTGCATTAACGAATCAACGGAAAACAATTGATGCCGTAAATGCGACGAATGAAGCAATTGAATCGATGGTATTAAGTAATTCTCAAGCGTTAAAACAAAATACAGAAGAAACGACGAAATTGCTTGAAAACCCTGCTATTAGCATGGATAAATTACGTGAATCATTCCAAAATGTGTTCGCTGCAATTGAAGCATCTGAAAAATCGTCAGAACGTATTATTGAGTCAAGCAAGAAGTTCGTTATTGAACTAGACACATTTAATGATGAGATGAAGCAGAAACTCATTCAGCGTCCAAGGAAATAACGGATTATTAGAGGAGGTGAACAAATGAGTTTCATTCAAACAGTACTATTACTACTCGGTACATTGCTTTTAATAGCATTTACTGTCGTTGTTTTAGTCGTATACTTCGGGCGGAAACTGTATTTTTCATGGACGAAGCCATATAAAAGAGCGCAAGATTCTCTAGATAAGATATCAAACAAATCAATACCGTTTCTACAAGAATTTACACAACATCCACTGTTTTATCGCTGGATTCGCACCGAAGGAAAGAAAGAACAAAATACATTAAATACTCTATTTTGTGCATCAGGTCAACGTACGAGAGAGCAAGTCTTCTCGATGTTACCGAAAGAAAAGCAGAAAAAAGTGCATGTAATGGCAAAAACTACGAAAAAGCTTACGAATGAAGATATTGATGTGGCTGCGATGAAAGTGAAAGATTTCTTAAGACAAGAAACGCAGCAAACTGTAAAACCGACAGACTTATCATTTTACAAATTGTATTTTTATGACCGTTATCCAGACGCATTAAATACAATTCAAGCGTATAAACGCTCAATAAATCCTTCATTACAAAGAACGGTTGATGATATTACAATTTCAGTATTAAATGCACTTCCGTACTATCAAGAGCAACGCATGTTTGAACAACAACATAAACTTGAAACATTCTTAATGAAAGATTTAACGGCCATGTTATCGTTGGTAGTACAATTACCACCTTCACAAAGACCAGAGAAGGAAGAAGAACTGAAGATCTACTTGGAAAATTTCAAAAAAGAAATGGAAGTAGTAGAGCGAGATATTCGCGACTCGATTGATCACGATTTAAATGTGAAGATGAGGGCAGCGACTGAGAAGTTTAAGAATAAATAACAAAAAGCGCCTTAAAAGCTAAGTATCACAGCTTTAAGGCGCTTTTTTTATGAGGTTTTATTTTGCACTAACGGTAGTATGACTAGAAGCCACACTTTCATTATGCAATCGATCAACTGCAGTTACGACATAGGTATACGTTTCTCCGGAAATAGCAGTTTTATCTACATAAATTTCTCCAAGTTTTGTTTTTCTTACAGTAGTAAGTAAATTTTTGGGATTTTGTATATCCACTTCATTTTTCCCATTCACGCGGTAAATAGCGTAATAAGCAGAATCATTATCTCTATTGTCAATGATACCGATTGCAATACCTTCATCTCTTGGAATGGCACCTTTTAAAGTCGGTTGTTTTGGTGGATCATGATCAATCCAAGGCATAGGCGGGATTAATGCAGGATGTTTATATATGTCTTTTGAGAGTCTATCTTTAACTCCAAGTGGATTGTTATTAATATCTTTTAAGCTAAAATGCATACTACCTTTTATTTCAGGATATAGCCGGTTTAATGCAATTTGTCTTGGATATTCTTCTGGATCAGACCAAGCAGGGACGGAGTTATTATTAATTTTATAGGCCGCTTGACCAATGTATAGGTGAATCGGTTTGTTATTTGTTTCTTTAACCCACCAATCTACTAATATGTCATATGCAGCTGGGGTGAAACCTATATTCCAATATATTTGCGGTGTAATGTAGTCAATATATCCTTTTTGTATCCACTCACGTGTGTCAGCATAAAGGTCATCATAGTTTCTTTGGCCTGCGGTTGTGTTAGAGCCAGTGGGATCGTCAGCTATATTTCTCCATACGCCGAACGGACTAATGCCAAACTTTACATATGATTTTTCTTGTTTTATAGCAGTATTTAAATCTTTTACAAGTTCATTTACATTGTTACGTCGCCAATCTTCTATATTTGTAAATCTACTGTTATTATATGTTTCGTACGTTTTCTGATCTGGAAATTCTTCACCGGCTACTTTATATGGGTAAAAATAATCATCCATATGCAGCGCATCAATATCGTAATTTTGTACGATTTCTAAAGCGCCTTCTGTTATAAATTTTTTCACTTCCGGAATACCGGGATTGTAATATAACTTTCCGCCATAAGGGACAACCCAATCGGGATGTTGCCTTGCAGGGTGATTATTTGATAATCGATTTATATCGGTGTGATTCATCGTTATTCGGTATGGATTAATCCAAGCGTGGAATTCTATATTTCTTTTATGAGCTTCTTCAATCATAAATGCGAGCGGGTCATAACCAGGATCTTTTCCTTGTGTACCCGTAATGTATTCAGACCAAGGACCGTAATTTGAAGGATAGAAAGCATCAGCGGTTGGTTTAATTTGTACAACAACTGTATTCATACCAGTGCTTTTTACATTGTCTAATAACCTTATAAATTCTTGCTTCTGTTTTTCAATAGGTAAGCCAGTTTTTGAGGGCCAATCAATATTCAGAACTGATGCGATCCATACAGCACGTAATTCATGTTTTTTGTACGTAGTATTTACTTCAGCATAAGTAGAGTGAGGGGGAATGAAAGAGAAAGGGATGAACAAGATAACGATACAACATATCATTAATAAACGTTTAACGATCATTTATACGCCTCCCTATCATATGATTATTTAAAATAATATATGAGGCGAGGTTGACCTTGCAATAGAGAAAATTGCATATTGAAACATTAATTTAATAGGAAAAATATTTTTAATGAAATTTACTTTCATTATAACTAAATTCATTTACTACTTCATATGCTTGTTAGTAAAGTGAAACTTCCTTTCATTTGAAGGGTAATAAATTATAAGTATAGGAGGATTAATAAATGAAAGTTTTGTTCGTCTGTTCTGGAGGAATGTCCAGTGCAATTGTTGTAAACGCTTTAAAAAAAGAAGCGGAGAAAAATGGTGTGAACATGGAAGTGCATGCAATTGGAACGAATGAGGTAGAGGAAGAAGTAAAGAATGGCTGGGATGTCGTAATGGTGGCACCTCAAATAAGACACCGATTTGACTCTGTAAAAAAATTTGCAGAGGAGGAATCTATTCCGTGTGGCATTATACCGCCGCAAGCATACACACCGCTTGGTGGCCCGACTTTATTAAAAACTGTAAATGAATTAATAAGTTAGGGGGAAACGTTATGAATAAGTTTGTCACGTTTCTTGATAAAAACTTATCTGGACCGATGGCAAGGCTTTCTGAGCAGAGACATTTACAAGCAATCCGTGATGGAGTTATTTCGGCGTTACCATTTATTATAGTAGGAAGCTTCTTTTTAATAGTAGCATTTCCACCACTGCCGAAAGATAGTTTCATATCAGTTTGGGCATTAAAGAATCAAACAAGTATATTGATACCATATCGTTTAACCATGTTTATTATGTCCTTATATATCGCATTTGGAATAGGATATAATTTAGCGAAAAGTTATAAATTAGATGCTTTATCAGGAGCACAGCTCGCGGTATGTTCACTACTTTTAACATTAACGCCTGAGTTAATTGATAAAAAAGGATTCATGCTTCCGATGACAAATCTCGGAGGTCATGGATTATTTGTGACGATGATTGTTTCTATTTTATCCGTAGAGATTTTAAGATTTTGTAAGAAGAAAAATGTAATGATTAAAATGCCAGAACAAGTACCGCCATCTGTATCGCGTTCATTTGAAGCACTTATACCTGCAGCATTCGTTATTATTATAATGAGTCTAGTAACTGTCGTTTTTAGCATTGATTTACACCATGTTGTTGATAAATTAGCAGCACCATTAGTAAAAGCTGGGGATAGTTACTTCGGTGTAATGATTCCAGTGTTTTTAATTACGTTTTTTTGGTCATTCGGAATCCATGGTGTGTCGGTTGTTGGAACTGTTGCTAGGCCATTATGGGAAGTATACCTAGGGAAAAATGGTGAAGCAGTTGCTAGTGGAGCAGATCAGTTGCCATTTATTTCACCCGAGCCGTTATATCAATGGTTTATATGGATTGGCGGTTCTGGTGCGACGTTAGGGCTTGTATTAGCTATGATTATATTTGGTCGATCGAAATATTCGAAAGCATTATCAAGAACTTGTATTGTTCCAGGTATTTTTAATATTAATGAACCAGTCATATTCGGATTACCGATTGTACTAAATCCAATTTTAATTATCCCATTTATCATTACACCACTTGTAACAGCAACTGTTGCATATTCAGCAACTGCGATGGGATTTGTAACACCAACGCATATTATGCCGCCATGGACATTACCTGCTCCAATTGGTGCATATTTAGCAACAGGTGGAGATTGGCGTGCTATTGTATTAGTTTTTATAAATATAGCAATATCGTTCCTTATTTATTTACCATTCTTTAAAATGTACGACAAAAATATGCTTGAAATTGAAAAGAATGGTGACGGGGAATCTGTTAATCCTTAATCTGTATGCTGTTATTTTGAGTGATAGACTTTTTGTCTATCACTTCTTTCACATTAAAACAAGAAAGGGAGAAATAGAATGAATATAAAATTTAGTTATAAAGGTGTATTTTTATTATTATTTGGATTGATATGTGCGAATTTACTTTTTGTGCCTTTATTAAGAATGCTATATCTATCACAAATGCATAGTATATGGCTCGTTACAAGTATTGCGGCAAGCGTTTTGCTTACGGTAGTTGTTTCTTTCATTGATGGATCGTTTGCATCGAAAGCTCAGTTGTTTTTTAGATTTATATTGTTTTCGATTGGTTGTACGTTCGTTACTTACATGATTGTTTTTTAGTAAATAGGAGGTCATGCACATTATGTATATTGCAGGGGTAATGTCTGGTACTTCATTAGATGGAATAGATGTAGCGCTCGTTCATATAGAAGGAATTGGTGTAGATTCTAAAATCGAACTCATCCATTTTACTACTGTTCCATTTTGTAATGATATGAAAAATGAGATCCAACAAGCGTTATCAATTGAAACTTCGAATGTCCAACTTATATGTAGTTTGAATTTTAAACTTGGTTTATGCTTCGCCAATGCTGTAAAGGAAGTTTGTAAAGAGGCCAATTTTCCTTTGAGACAATTAGATTTAATAGGCTCTCACGGACAAACGATTTATCATCAGCCAAAGCAAGAAGGGAATATTATTTCTTCAACATTGCAAATTGGGGAACCAGCAGTAATAGCATATGAAACGAACACGACGGTTATCTCGAATTTCCGAACGATGGACATGGCGGCAGGGGGACAAGGTGCACCACTTGTACCATATTCAGAGATTATTTTATACCGGCATCAAACTAAAAATAGACTACTGCAAAATATTGGCGGGATTGGTAATGTTACAGTGGTTCCAAGTAAACGAAGTAATGAGAGTGTTATTGCTTTTGATACTGGACCAGGTAACATGGTAATCGATGAAGTATGTCAAAGATTATTTCATGTACCATATGATCAAAATGGTTGGATCGCAAGTCAAGGGGTAGTTGTAGATGAAATTTTAACATACTGTATGAACCATCCATTTTTGAACGTGAAACCACCAAAATCAACAGGTAGAGAACATTTTGGAGAAGCGTTTGTGACTGAATTATTAAATCGATTTGAAAAGCATAGTAAAAGAAATATATTGGCAACTGTCACGATGTTTACAGCATGTTCAATTGTTCATCATTATAAGGAGTGTATTTTACCGTATTATGACATTGATGAGGTGATTTTAGGTGGTGGTGGAAGTTATAATAATACACTTGTTGAAATGATACGGAATGGATTAAGAGAAGAGAAATGTAGTATATGTATACAAGAGGATATCGGTCATTCTTCAGCAGCGAAAGAAGCGATTGCATTTGCTATTTTAGCAAACGAAACGTATCATCGTAATCCGAGTAATGTGCCGAGCGCAACAGGTGCTAAGAATTCCGTGGTTTTAGGGAATGTAACATTCCCTCCAATATGTAAATGAAAATGAGGCGAACATATGAAGTATATGATTGGAGTAGATGGCGGGGGAACGAAGACAGAGGCAATTGCATTTGATCAAAATGGAAATGAAGTTGTAAGAGGTACGAGCAGATTTGGAAATGTATTAATAGATTTTGATCAGGCGCTTTTGCATATTATGGAAGCAATTAATCAATGCCAGAAGAATTTAATAAATGAGCATTGCGTTTGTATTTGTTTAGGATTAGCTGGTATAAGCGGAGCGAATACAAATGAATTAACATTACGTTTAAAAAAGAAATACGGAACAAAAATTGAAATTTTTAATGATGCAATGATCGCGCATGCAGCTGCTTTAAAAGGTAAGGATGGAATATTAACTATAGGTGGTACAGGTGCAATTTGTATAGGAAGGAAAGGAGAAGTATATCAGTATAGCGGTGGATGGGGACATATTTTAGGAGATGAAGGGAGCGGATATTGGATTGCATTACAAGCTTTAAAGAAAATGACAATTCAATTCGATCAAGGAATCAGCCTTTGTCCATTGAGTTTGAATATTCAAAGGCAGTTTCAACTTTTGACACCGTCTCATATAAAAAGCTTAGTATATACTTCTTCTAAAGATAAAATTGCAGCAATCGCACCATTAGTTATTCAGGAAGTGAGAAGTGGCAATGATGATGCGCATGAAATTATAATGCAAGCTGGAAAGGAATTAGCAAGGATTACAGTAAATGTTTATAACAAGTTGAACTTTAAGCACTCAATGCCAATTGCAGTAAGTGGGAGTATATTGCGTTTAGTTCCTGAAATATTTGCTGTATTTAAGAAATGCTGTGAAGAAAGTATGAAAGAAATTACATTCGTATCACAAGCAGAAATGGCAGTGAAAGGAACATATTATTTAATGAGGGATATATATTTTTAAAAATAGCGCATGAGAATTTTTGTATGATTTGTAAAAATATGATGTTAAAATGTATGAAGGGATTTATGTTAAAAACGTACAATATACGTAGTAATTGAATATTGTATATGTATTCCTATTTAGAAAGTGAATGATTACATGATTAATAGTATGCAGTTTTTATATTTGGTGGCTTCTTATTTAATTGGAAACATATTGACCGCTTATATAGTAACAAAATTGAGACATAACGTTGATATTAGGGATGAAGGAAGCGGAAATCCTGGCGCAAGAAATATGGGGCGCGTATATGGAAAAGGGTATTTCATCGCTACATTTTTTGGGGATGCGATTAAAGGGGCAATCGTTGTTACTGTTGCAAAATATCTGTTTGAAGACCCTACATTCGTAATGTTAACATTATTGGCCGTTATTATTGGACATATTTACCCAGTTTTATTTAAAGGTAAGGGCGGTAAAGGTATTTCAACATTTATTGGAGGATTAATTGCATTTGATTATTTGATAGCGCTTACCCTCATAGGCATTTTTATTGTATTTTATTTAATATTCAAAGGATTTACGAAGCCAGGACTAATTACGATTGCTTGTTTACCAATTTGTATGATTCTTTATTCTTATTCTGTTGTTACGATTATTTTAAGTGGAATGATTATTGTACTTATTCTATATGTAAATCGAGAATAAAATAAATGTTTAATAAGTGGGGATAATCTCCACTTATCATTTTTTATTAAATAGATAAAGGAGATAAGGCATGGGGTTAATTTATAAAGTTGCTGATCAAGATTGGGAATTTGAAAGTATACATAAATTAAATTATAAAACTTTTGTAGAAGAGATTCCGCAACATGAAGAAACGAAAGACCGGTTTCGTATAGATCGGTTTCATGAAGAAAATACATATTTAATTTGTTTAGATGAGGATAGATTAGTAGGTATGGTCGCGGTGCGGGGAAAACGACCATTCTCGTTAGATTATAAAATTTCAAATTTAGATGTTTATTTGCAAGAGCATGGAGAAAAAGTGTATGAAATTCGTTTACTTTCAGTAGAACGTGAATATAGGAATGGAAGAGCGTTGTTAGGGTTAATTCGTTTTCTACATCGTTATTTGCTTCTAAATGGATATGAATTGGCACTCATTTCTGCTACAACGCGTGAACTCCCTTTATATGAGCAAATGGGATTTAAAGCTTTCCATACGTTAGTTGGTACAGAAGAAGCAGCTTTCCAGCCAATGTATGTTACCCCTGCTATGTTTGAAGAATCGAGTGTTGGAAGTATTATGACGAAAGAATACACCTTTTTACCTGGTCCAGTAGACATTGAAGAGAACGTTCGAAAGGCATTTTGTACTAAGCCTATTTCGCATCGCTCTAAGTCATTTCAAGTGACGATGGACAATGTGAAAAAACGGTTACTTTACATGACAAAAGCAAAACAGGTACAACTTATGTTAGGAACGGGTACATTAGCAAATGATGCGATTGCTTTACAGTTACAATCTTTAACAGGGAAAGGACTAGTATTAACAAATGGGGAATTTGGTAATAGATTAGTTGGGCATGCAACACGTTCACAGTTACATTTTGATACGTATAAAAAAGAAATGGGAGAGCCGTTTATTTATACCGAATTAGAAGAAATAATGACAACTGGAAATTATGAATGGCTTTGGTGTGTTCATCATGAAACATCTACTGGAATGTTAAACGATTTAAACGAGCTAAATACTCTTTGTAACACGAATCAAATGAAACTATGTGTAGATTGTATAAGCTCAATTGGTGCAATACCAATAGATTTGAAGAATATATATTTTGCAAGTGGTGTTAGTGGAAAGGCAATTAAATCGTTTACTGGAGTATCTTTTGTTTTTCATAATCACAATGTGAAAGTAAACGAGACATTACCGGCCTATATGGACATTGGTATGTACGAAGAAAATGAAAGTATTCCATATTCTCATTCATGGAATTTAATTTATGCTTTGCAAGAAGCACTGAAGAGATTTGAAGATGAAAAAGTATATGTGAAAATTAAAGAGACATATGATTATATGGAAGAAGCTATTACTAGTATAGGATTAAAACTTGTTTCACCTAAAGAACATGCCGCGAAAATTATACTTACGATTCAATTAAGCGAAGGTCAGTCTTCTAAAACGGTAGGTGATTCGTTAGCTTTACAAGGATATATTGTCCATTATGAATCAGCGTATTTACAAAAGAATAACTGGATCCAAATTGCATGCCTGAATCATTATAAAGAACGTGATATGAAGAGGATGTTAAATTGTTTGCAAATGTGTTTATTTCAGAGTGGGGTACATATATAAAGACTTTTTCTTTTCGTATAAAGGAGCTACGACTTACGAAAACTTAGGAATAGAACATTGGAAGAGGTGTAAGTATGATAACTAGAAAACTCCCATTACATATAGACGATATTAAAAAAGCTCACAAGATTCTAGATAGAAATGCTCGTAAAACGCCATTAGTAAAATCTTTTTACTTGACTAGTAAAACGGGCGGAGAAATTCATTTGAAATTAGAAAATATGCAATTAACGGGTTCTTTTAAATTCCGTGGCGCATTTAATAAAATGTCACGGCTCACGGATCAAGAAAAAGAAAGAGGTGTCATTGCATGTTCAGCAGGTAATCATGCACAAGGAGTTGCATTATCTGCTCATTTACTCGGTATTAAGAGTAAAATTGTTATGCCAATTTCTGCACCGCAGGCGAAAGTTGAAGCAACTAGAGGATATGGATCTGAAGTGATTTTACATGGTGAAACCTTTGATGATGCAAAGGCAAAATGTGAAGAAATTATAAGGGAAACAGGTGAGACATACTTACATCCATATGATGATGTAGAGGTAATGGCTGGTCAAGGTACAATTGGATTAGATATTCTTGATGATATGTGGGATGTAGATACTGTTATTGTACCAATAGGTGGAGGCGGAATTATTTCTGGTATTTCTGTAGCATTAAAATCTTTTAATCCATCCATTAATATAATTGGTGTCCAAGCAGATAGTGTTCATGGAATGAAGGCATCTTACGATAAAGGAGCAATCGTAGAACATTATGAGGCGCCTACTATTGCAGATGGTTGCGCAGTTAAAATACCAGGGGAATTAACATTTGAAATTGTAAAAGAATTAGTAGATGATATTGTAACTGTATCAGAAAAAGAGCTGGAAGTAGCGATGAAAGATTTATTACAACGTGGGAAAGCTGTTGTAGAAGGTGCAGGTGCATTAGCAACTGCTGCACTTCTTGCAGGAAAAGTTGATAGTTATATAAAAGGGAAAAAAGTAGTAGCTGTTATATCTGGTGGGAACGTGGACTTACAGCGCATATCAAGTGTATGTGAGCACTTTTTTGTCGCTAATGAAGTGAAATAGTTTTATAAAAGAAGAGCTAAGAGAAATGATCTTAGCTCTTACTTTTTGTCTACCGTTTACTGTAAGTAGCAATAAGTTTGCAGAATTTGCTGTTTAATGAATTGTTTTATTTAAGCGTCTATTTTTACACATATCTTTAATGTTACAATAATTATTTCAATATTGTCGAAACATAAGCAGAAATTTAATATAATAGTTTTAATGTGCTAATGAGCGGTGAGGAGGGCAGGTCATGAATAAAGAAGAACAGGTCATGAACGGATTCAGGGAATTATATAATAAGCTGGTTTGGCTTAATAAAGATAAGATGGAAGAAGGTCTTAAAGGTTTTAAGTCTTCTGAAGTTCACTGCATTGAATATATTGAAAACAATGCAGATTCTAACGTGACACAACTCGCAGAGGCTTTTTATGTGACTCGCGGCGCTATAAGTAGAATGACTAAGAAGCTCATACAAAAAGGCCTTATTGAAAGCTACCAAAAGTCAGAAAATAAGAAAGAAATTTATTTTAGGCTTACGGAAGAAGGGAAAGAAATTTATAAAATCCATGAAGATCTGCACAAAGAGTTTCAAGAGCGGGATAAAGCTGTATTTGAGCAAGTAACTGAAGAAGAATTCGACAGTATAATTCGTTTCGTGGAAAAGTATAGTAGACATTTGGATGCAGAAATAAAGAAACAAGGTGTACATATTAAATCGTAATACATTTTAATAATAAAGTGAAACATTAATCAGTGGGGGTTTTCTTCATCTCCACTGATTATCAGCCCTCACCAATCGGGCTTTTACGGGCAGCCTTACTCTAATGAGAATAGGCTGCTTTTTTATCATGTTATTTTTGTTGACACAGCAACAAAATGTTTTGAGGAGAGAAGTTAAATGTCTATATTTAGATCACAAAATGAAAGGGAAACTGAAAAAAACATAGATAAACATGCTTTACTATTCGGACTTATTTCTGTATTTCTTTGTGGTATAGGTTTCAGTATCATCATGCCTGTAGTTCCATTCTTAGTACAGCCATATATAAGTAATTCAGAAGAACAAGCATTAGTTGTTACACTACTAACTTCCGTATATGCGGCTTGCGTGTTTTTAGCTGCCCCAGTACTCGGAGCTTTAAGCGATAAATATGGGCGTCGTCCATTACTTTTAATATGCTTATTTGGTTCTGCAATTGGGTACTTAGTTTTTGGTATAGGAGGAGCTTTATGGGTACTATTTGCTGGACGCATAATAGAAGGAATAACAGGCGGGAGCATAAGTACTATCTTCGCATATTTTGCAGACATTATTCCAAAAGAGCAGAGAACGAAATACTTTGGATGGGTGAGTGCAGTTGTAGGTGCGGGAACTATCATTGGCCCAACCCTTGGAGGATTACTTGCTAAGTTTGGTGCTACTGTACCTTTGTATTTTGGAGCAATCATAACTTTATTAAATGTTGTATATGGGATGAAATATATGCCAGAGAGCCTTGACAAAAATAATAGATTGAAAGAGATTACTTTTGTAAGGTTGAATCCTTTTGCACAGCTAGCAAACATACTTTCCATGAAAAATTTAAAATGGTTACTTGTCTCGGCGTTTTTACTTTGGATACCTAACGGATCTTTACAAGCAATTTTTACACAATTTACAATGGATACTTTCAGTTGGAAACCTGCATTAATCGGACTTATGTTTTCAATTTTGGGCTTTCAAGACATTGTTTCACAAAGTTTTATCATGCCAAAGCTTTTAATCAAGCTTAGTGATAAACAAATAGCAATTCTTGGGATGGTTTCGGAGATTATAGGCTACAGTTTTATTGCAGCATCAGCTTTGTTTTCGGTGTATCCACTACTTATCGTCGGAATGTTAATGTTCGGCTTTGGTGATTCAATTTTCGGGCCTTCATTCAACGGGATGCTTTCAAAGTCTGTTAGTTCTAGTGAACAAGGAAGGATTCAAGGTGGAAGCCAATCTATTCAAGCTTTAGCAAGAATGATTGGTCCTATTATTGGAGGGCAAATCTATGTATCGCTTGGTCATGCTGCACCTGCTTTTATGGGTGTGATCCTTATAGTCGCGGCAATAGCAGTTTTGTATAGGGGGACACGTGCAACTGTATAACAGATATAAATAAGAACAAACAAAAGGGTGCCAGAACTTAGGAACAAGTGCTGACACCCTATTTGTTTACGGTTTGAGTACTGAGTTAGGAATTTATTCTGCAATGGTCGCATGGTAAAGGGTAATATTCAGTGAGGTGGAACTATCATTAATTACAGTTAGCTTTTTTTGAAAGTAAAAAGGTAGGTAAATGACTAGTTAGTTTAATTATGCTTGTGCTGAAGTAAATAATGACTCCATTTTTACTTTGCTCTTCTCTCGAATTTCAGCATCTGCGTGTCTCATAACGTATTTATGCGCTACAGCGATTGCTAAAACATCATCTAATAATCCAATCCCAATAATAGCAGCTATATCTGGAATGAAATCGATTGTTAATACGTAATAAGATAAAGCGGCTAATATTATGAATTTCGCTTTAGTAGGTAATTCTTTCTTTTTCATTGTGTAGAATAAAATAATACTTTCATATACGCTGGATTTACCGAGGTTTACAGAGCTTTTTTTGAACTTTTTCCAAAGTGTCTGTTTCTCCATATAAACACTCCTTTTACAAAAACATAGATTTTTTAAAAGGATGGACAAAGAAGTGAGAGATTAATCAATTTTATTGTTTTTCTTAATTATATATTTCCATAAAAATAGGGGAATACCTGTTCAAAATAATATAATGTGGATTATTTTGAACAGTGTTCCGTTACATAGTATATATATTGTAAGATGTATGTGGGTGATTTAGTTATTATTATGCATTTTATAAGCGGTATGGGGGAAGAAAAATGAAAATAATAGAACTACCAATTGAATTCGAATTTAACGGGCAAAAACAATGTATTTATCCAAGTTTAATTATATTACATAATGAATTAACGTTAGTTGATACAGGATATCCAAGTTTTTTACCTTTAATTGAAAATGCAATATTAAAACATGGATATGAGATGAAAAACTTAAAGAATATAATTATTACCCATTATGATGACGATCATATAGGGGCTGTATATGATTTTAAAGTGAAATATCCAAATATTAATGTTATTGCTAGTGAAATTGAATCTAACTATATTAATGGTGATATAAAATCAGAGAGGTTAGTTCAAGCTGAAGAAATGTTAAAACGTATGCCAAATGAAGAAAAAGAATTTGGCAAATGGTTTATACAACAGTTAAAAAATATAAAACATATTTCCGTCGATGAAAAAGTACATGATGGTCAAATGATTTCGAATAATGAATGTCAAGTAGTGGCAACGCCAGGACATACCTCGGGGCATATTTCATTATATTTTCCGAATTTAGACTGTGTAATTACAGGAGATGCAGCGGTTCAAGAGAATCGAGAATTAGTTATAGCTAATCCGAATTTTTGTTTAGATATAGAAAGGTCGGAACAGTCTTTAAATAGGATTAAAAGTCTTAAAGCAGCACAGTATTATTGCTATCATGGAGGAAAACTTACTGTATAAAATAATAAAAAACCAATCTTTTTGATATAGAAAAGATTGGTTTTTTAATTCATAGATTCTGCAATTTGAATTAAATCCTTTACGTTATATTTACCTTGTATATAGCGTTTGTTACCAATTGCAATTGTATATTGAAAACCATTCTGCTGAAAGATAAGCTCATATGCTGAATCAAAATGAGGATTATATAATGCTTTTATATTATTTTTTAAGCTGTAGAACTTAGCTCCACTAGGTACATAGAAGCCTAATTTGTTTTGAACTGGTGAAACAGTGATTTTAAAAATCCCATTAATATCTTCATTGTAATATTGGAGGTTTAAGTAATCGTTATAAATGTACCCTTGAAATTCGTGAATTTCGAACGGGAATTTTGTAGGAGTAAGTATATGTTCCTTACACTTCACTTCATATTCTTTTACGATAGTAGCTTCTTTCATAAGTGGATTCCCATCATAAATTTGATTGATTTGAGATATTTTATTATTTTTTGTTACTATTTCTAAAATGAAACCGACAGTAAATTCATCATTAGTGCCTTTGAAATAAGAAATAAGAATTGTAGTATCTTCTTTTGGAGATGGTACTATTTTAATTTCATGAATAGGTTTTTCCTTTTGGAAAGTAGGTAGTTCAACTCCTTCTGTTACATATGACTGCATTAATTTTTTATCATTTTTGAGTAAAGCTTGTTTAAATTCACTTATCACATTTGTTCGAGATTTTGCCATAATAATTGAGGTCGACTGAAAATATAGTAAGAAAAATATGCAAAATATCTTTATGAATGTAGTGTTCAATTCCATCACCCTTTAACTATGTTTCCGTAAATTTGAAATATATATGTATAGGAGGGGAGAAGATGAGTTTATTGCTTGATGTAATAATGGATATAATTTTGTTTTATCCTCGAAATGACATGAAATTGAAACACCATATCGCAAAATTAAGTGAATTAGAGTGGTTTCGAAATCTACATGAAGATCCGAAGTATACAAGTTTAATTTGGAGTAATAGAAAAATTAAGAAGTTCATTTTGTCTTCTACTAACATGGAAGCATTAATAAAATCTGAGAAAAAGCAAAAAGAATTTGTTCATCTAGTACAGGATGAATATAAAAAAAGAAGATAAGAATTTTTTTATTTTTCATATTTGGCGAAACAAATGGTACAATGAAAGCTAATGTGAAAAATAAGGAAAAGAAGTGGTCTATTTGAAAAACTTTTTAGAATTAGGAATTAGTGAAACTTTTAATCATACATTACGTGAAAATGGAATTACAGAAGCAACACCAATTCAAGAGAAAGCGATTCCGGTAATACTGTCTGGTAAAGATATAATTGGTCAAGCAAAAACTGGAACAGGTAAAACACTTGCATTCGTGTTACCGATTTTAGAAAAAATCGATCCAGCGTCTAGTGATGTTCAGGCTTTAATTGTTGCACCAACAAGGGAGCTAGCACTGCAAATTACAGCTGAAATTAAAAAAATGCTTGTTCAAAGAGAAGATATTAATGTACTAGCGATTTATGGTGGACAAGATGTAGCGCAACAGTTGAGAAAATTAAAAGGTAATACACATATTGTTGTTGCAACACCAGGACGATTATTAGATCATATACGACGTGAAACAATTGATTTAAGTAATCTTTCAACGATTGTACTAGATGAAGCGGATCAAATGCTTTATTTTGGTTTCTTATATGATATTGAAGATATTTTAGATGAGACACCAGGTAGTAAACAAACGATGTTATTCTCAGCAACGATGCCAAAAGATATTAAAAAATTAGCGAAGCGTTATATGGATGAACCGCAAATGATTCAAGTACAAAGTGAAGAAGTAACGGTCGATACAATTGAGCAGCGTGTCATTGAGACGACAGACCGTGCAAAGCCAGATGCACTTCGTTTTGTTATGGATCGTGATCAGCCATTTTTAGCAGTTATTTTCTGTCGTACAAAGGTTAGAGCAAGTAAGCTTTATGATAATTTAAAAGGACTAGGTTATAATTGTGCTGAACTTCATGGTGATATACCTCAAGCGAAGCGTGAAAGAGTTATGAAGAGTTTCCGCGAAGCTAAAATTCAGTACTTAATCGCAACGGATGTAGCAGCTCGTGGACTTGATGTAGATGGCGTAACGCACGTATTTAACTATGATATCCCTGAAGATGTAGAAAGTTACATTCATCGCATTGGCCGAACAGGACGTGCAGGTGGATCAGGTCTTGCAATTACGTTCGTTGCAGCGAAAGATGAAAAACATTTAGAAGAAATTGAAAAAACGCTTGGTGCACCAATACAAAGAGAAATGATCGAACAACCGAAGATAAAACGTGTAGATGAAAATGGAAAACCGGTACCAAAGCCGGCTCCGAAGAAATCAGGTCAAAATCGTCAAAGAGATAGCCGCGAAGGTTCAAGAAGTGAATCAAGACGTGATTCGAGAAATAGCTCAAGAAGTGATTCAAGAAATAGTTCGAGAAATAGTTCTAGAAATGAAAATAACCGATCATTTAATAAGCCAAGTAATAAAAAAGGTAGTACAAAGCAAGGTCAGCAAAGACGCGGTCGTTAAATGGTTATAATTGTAAAAGAGTCCCGAAATATTGTGGCTCTTTTTTTGTTTGTATACAACAAGGATGATGGCAAGAAAAAATTTCATTCACCGTATTTGAAATTTATAAAGGAAATTTTATAGTTCAAAACCAGTAGAGCAAGGGTATTACTGTCATTCAGCAGAACACTTTGGTTAAAAGAAAAGGTATTGAAGCGAGCGAGTATTTTCATTATACATTCCGCAATTATCGAAATAGAACAAGAGAAGTTTATGAAGGATTAAACTCGTATTGGGGTACGATCGTTGGAAACTGGAAAATTAATTTGTTAGTTTTGATCGATGAGGAACTCGAGAAGCACCACTGCCATCCTTATGGGAAAATTGCTTACGACGATGAAGGTAATGTAGTGATAATATGCGGAATAAGAAAAAAGGACTAGCAGTCGTACCTGCCGTCCTTTAATAGGAGAAAAAGTAATCTTGTTTAGAACTACGCATAAACAGAAAATCTGCTTGTAATTAGTTTTACCCTAAATATACGTGTCTATACAAAAAAGGGATAAGTAAAAAATACTTATCCCCGGAAGGGAAATCCCAAGCGCCAAAATGGCTCGTATTGGTCTGCAGGTTCAAAAGTAGTATATGTAAAACGAAAAATCTCATACAAAAAGCAGACAACGATTTTGGTTGTTTGCCAGTGAGTTCAATGAGTTAGCTAATTGTGATAATTTGCATCCCCATTGCGAGAAGAGTGAAGCTGCTAGTTCAAACAGCTTGTTGGTATTATTTTCGATTTCTTAAAAAATATACAGCAAAAGCAGATAAGTGAAGAACCTACCTGCTTTTGCTGTAACAAAAGAAAGAGGTATTAGCCGTGGACACGGCGGCTTGAAAATAGTATGTATTTTTATTTGAAAAATATTCACGGGGTGAAGAAACGTGGAATGTTTGATAAAGGTGTTTGTGAAATTAATCAGCTAATTAGTAAAACAAAATAGTTATTTGGAAGAAAGGGAAAATGAATATGAGATGAATTGAAGCTGTTGAAGAATTACTTGAAGTGATGAAAGAATGCTTTTGGAACGGAACATCTTTAAAGGGTGATGCTAATGATTTTAATATTGTATCTTGGCTGATTGAAGAAGCGACGCGTAAAACAAAATACAGATTTCATTTTGTAGTAATGGGGAATAGATAAGATATGTGTACTTATTAGGGGGAAAGTAGATAAAGAGTTCTTTAAGAGGCAAGAACCGGAACAAAATAAAAGAGCGGCTAGCAAAAGCTAACTGCTCAATACAAGGAGATACAGAGAAGACTACTTTAAATGAATGTTGGCATACAGCCTACATACAGTATTGACCGAATATTTATTTTAAATTCAATTTATTTAAAGTAAATATTCCAACAGATAAAATGGTTGCGCCTGCTACAGAACCTAGCCAGTCTCTCCAGCCTAATGTATTTAAAGATGCATCTGTTAAATCCGTAATTAAGAAGATAGCAAACATTAATACACCAAATGCTAAGCATCCCCAAAATGTTTGCAAATATTTAATCATTTTCTTTCGGAACTTGCTCATATAAATCACCCTTATTAATAATTATATTTTTATAAATAAATTATCGCATGTGCAAAAATTAAAAGTACAAAATATGCAATATTACATATTGGAACTCAACAAAATACTCCATTGATAAGAACATAGATCGAACGGAGGGGAACCGTGTCGTATGAATCAATTGTCATTTTTTGAAGTCATCGATGTAAAGGAGATGCGCTGACTTGTGGTGAAGGAGCTGAAAAACTACAAAGTGTTGTGCGTCTGGATGAAGAATCGAGAAAAATAGGGTCAAGCGGAGGGCATCGTTCTTTTCCTAAAATGAAAGGTGACGATAAAAAACATGAGATACGTTTTAAACAAATTGAGCGTACGTTAAAAAATAAAAATTTATAAAGGAAATAGAAAGTAGGATGTTGTATATACAATAATAGGAAACTTTTTGCAAACTAAACATATAATTTTAATAGACCGACAGTCGGTCAGGTGGGAAGGAGAACTTGAATGCGAATTGTAAAGGAGTATGAGGAGCGTAGAAAGGAAATTTTAGAAACAGCTGAGCGTTTGTTTCTTAAGAAAGGTTATACGAAAACAACCGTAAATGACATTTTAAAAGAAATAGGTATAGCAAAGGGGACGTTTTATCATTATTTTAAGTCGAAGGAGGAAGTAATGGATGAAATCATTATGAGGATTATTAAAGAGGATGTCACTAAGGCGAAAAGGATTGTCTCCAATCCCGATATCCCCGTTTTAGATAAGTTATTTAAAATTTTAATGGAACAATCACCAAAATCAGGAGATGTAAAAGAAAAAATGATTGAACAATTCCATCAACCGAATAATGCAGAAATGCATCAGAAAAGTTTAGTGCAATCCATTATACATTTATCTCCTGTATTAACGGAAGTTTTAGAGCAAGGAATAGAAGAAGGCATATTTTCTACTCCATACCCACGAGAAACAATTGAATTATTACTCTCTTCAGCACAAGTCATATTTGATGATGGTTTATTCCAGTGGAAACCGGAAGAAATGATAAACAGAGCTAAAGCTTATATCAAAATGATGGAAGCATCTGTCGGAGCGAAAGAGGGATCTTTTGATTATATGATGGAAGTTTTACTTAAACAGAAATAGTGATTTTCTGTTTGAGTATTATCGACCGGCAGTCGGTCTAACTAAATGAAGGATGTGATGAGGATGCCAGCAAGTATTCAATCTTCCTTGAAAGATTTTCACTTAATGGTAAGTGGTCAAATTATTACTATTTTAGGTTCAACACTATTACGTTTTGCACTGTCTTTATATGTGCTAGATATAACAGGACGTGCCGATATATTTGCAGGGTTATATGCCGTAACAAGTATCCCGTTTTTGTTAGCTCCTCTTGGCGGAGCGATAGCAGATCGTTTCAACCGCCGTAATGTAATGGTCATTTTGGATTTTATAAACGCTGCTATTGTATTAAGTTTTATAGTTTTGTTATTAACTGAATCGATATCAATTTTATTGATTGGAACAATTATGTTTTTACTAGCAGTCGTTAGTGCAATGTACGCACCAGTTGTTATGGCAAGTATTCCGCAATTAGTCCCAGAGAAAAAGTTAGAACAAGCGAACGGTATCGTAAATGGTGTGCAAGCATTATCTAATATAGTTGCACCTGTACTAGGAGGACTATTATACGGCATAATTGGTTTGAAAATGCTCGTAATAACAAGTTGTTTTGCTTTCTTTTTATCTGCGATTTTACAAATGTTTATTACAATACCATTTATAAAAAGAATACAGGAAGGCCATATCGTACCGACAATTGTAAAAGATATGAAAGAAGGTTTTCTTTGTGTTTTAAAGCAACCTTTTATTTTGAAGGCTATGTTACTTGCAGCTTTACTAAATTTAATTTTGACACCGTTATTTGTTGTCGGAGGACCTATTATATTACGAGTAACTATGCAGAGTAGCGATATGATGTATGGAATTGGAATGGGATTAATTGATTTTGCAACCATATTAGGGGCATTGTCAATCGGTTTCTTTGCTAAAAAGTTACAGATGAAAACATTATATAATTGGATGCTTATCATAGCTTTATTAGTCATACCAGTGGCACTCTCGGTTACACCATTTATTCTTAATTTAGGAATCTATCCACCATTTATCCTCTTTATACTTTCTTCTATTCTAATTGCGATGATTATGACAATTGTATCCATCTATGTGATTACTGTAGTCCAAAAGAAAACACCAAATGAAAATCTAGGAAAAGTGATGGCAATTATAGCAGCGGTATCTCAATGTATGGCACCGATTGGGCAAGTCGTTTATGGTTTTATGTTTGAAGGATTCAGCATGAAAATTTATTTACCTATATTAGTTATTAGTTTCATAATGATATTACTAGCGGTTGTGACGAAGAAAATACTATCTAATGAAGGGAACTAGCTTTATATGATTAGGAGAATATTAAAAAGAGATTTTTCTCAAAATAAAATGATAATTACCATTTTATTCATGTTTATCATGTTATCAAGTCTTTTAATGGCTAGTGCTTCAAGTACCGTTTTAAATCTATTGAACTCAATGGAGAGATTGGTTAAAGTATCAAACGCACCGCATTTCGTACAAATGCATGCCGGAGAAGTAAATCAAAAGTCAATTAATTCTTTTGTAGAAAAAACTCCGTTTGTAAAAAAGTAGCAAACGGCAGAGATAATCCAAGTACAAGTAAACGGGTATAACATTTTTATACAAAATAAAAATAAGGCGAACATAATAGCGTAATAGATATTAGTTCCGTGAAACAAAACGCTAATTTTGATTTTTTATTAGATTTAAATAATAAAGTGATACAGATTAGTAAAGGGGAAATAGGTGTACCGATTTATTTTATGCAAAAATACAATTTGCATATTGGAGATGAAATATGGATTATAAAAAATAATATGGAACAAGAATTTACGATATCAGCATGTGTTCGTGATGTTCAAATGAATCCATCAATCGTTAGTTCAAAGCGATTTGTAATAAGCAATGAAGACTTAGAAAGATTAAAACGAAATTTGGGAGAAAGAGAATATCTTATTGAATTTCAGTTAACAGATGTAAATTAGATAAATGAATTTGAAGATTTATACCAGTCATCGAACTTACCTCAAAAAGGATTAGGAATTTGCTAAATAGGAAGGGAAAATAAAATGAACGCTATGGAAAACGGTGTATATGAAACAACCAGATTAGTTAGTGAATCAATGGAATGACAAGCTGTAATGAATATCAATCAAATTTGTGAATTAGATCAATATCAAGAAGCGACATTATGTACATGGAATACAAATAACGATTTTGGTAGATTTGTTTTAAATGCAGCATTAGGGCTTACGGGAGAAGTTGGTGAGGTTGCTGATGTTGCTGATGTTGTAAAAAAAGCAATTTTTCATGGTCATGGATTTGATCCAGCTTATTGTCCAGGAGAAGAAGAAGGAAATACACATAAAATCGCTTTAGAGATAGGGGACATCTTGTACTACATTTCAATCATGTCTCACGAAAGGGGATATACCCTAGGAGATATTGCTCAAATGAATATATCTAAATTAGCAACAAGATATCCAGACGGACTTAGTCGAGAAGCTAGTCAAAATCGTGTAGATGTGAAATGAAAATCGTAATAAAAAAGAGCCATGAGTGGAAAGGCTCATGGCTCCTTATATAAGGGTAATGATTTTATAGGTAAATATTATTATGAAATCCCAAAAAATTAAATATAAGTCAATTAATTGGTATAGAATTTGGATTTTATTTAAAAGAAGGAACGGAGGAATATGTAAAAGACTTTGAAAGGTCCATAAAAAAAGAATTCAGTAAAACTCTGAATTCTTCTACACGTGATTTTATTTGTTAATCCATTTAGAAATAATAGGATAATGAAACTCTTTTTCTTGTAGCACATATAAAATCCCTTTTATAGGCCCGAAAATTAACAAAAGGAACAGTATTAGATATAAAGGAGCTATGCCGAAAATAATCAAAGTATTATTTGAAGTCAAGTCTAAATTAGACAAGGATAGCATTAAGATTCTTATTGCGAAGAGATTCCAAATTACTGTAATTATCCAAATGAATAGTTGATAAAACACAGCTTCCAGGATGTTTTTTCGAATGTTTTGTGATTTGTATACAAAATAAAAAATCAACGGTATATAAAAAATTGTGATGCTAAAGAAAATAAGAATAAAAAAAGATAATAAGGTAAGAAAATGCATAATTAATTTTATGTTCTTTTCTTGAGCTAGAATCATTAAGGTCCTCCTATATGTATGAGATTTGTTGTAGCTATTATATTTTAAGATTTTCATTATGGTAATAATGCGCCACTAAAAAAAATTACTACTGCCTACAGTTAAAGTTCCGCTTTCTGCTGCAGAAAATTGTATATCAACGGATACTAAATTTTTTCTTATAGTTATTCTTAGAGTAGAAGTCGTACCTAAAGTTGGATTAAATCCTATACTGGCACTGAATAAATAGATACCATTTATAGGGGCTGTAAATGTATTCGTTACTGAAGAATACCCTCCACCATTATTAAATATTATATTACCATACGATACTTGAATATCTGCAGGAGGAGTAAAAGACTGTGCAACATTTTTTTCTGCACGAAAATTAATGTTAAATGTGGGTCCGGTAGGTCCAGTGTCGCCGGTAGGCCCAGTGTTGCCAGTAGGTCCGGTAATGCCAGTAGGCAGAGTAAATGATGGGATTGGTGGGAAAGTAGGCCCGACTAGGTCGGGAGAAATTGAAATTTCAGATTTTATTTTAGGTGAATTGAATCTGTCTTTTCTAGACATATGTATATCATCCTCTCTAAGAATATCAGATTATATCCAGTAGATGCATGATATAAATTGGGTGTGATTGTATTTTGAGATAATAAGAAACAAATTTATCTAATCTAACTATAAAAATTAGAACTAAACAAAAGCGTTAATTTATTATAAAAAATGGGTGACTCAGCAATTGTGTCAGCCGAGTCACCCAATACTATTGATCTAGATAATAATCTTTTTCTATATGTAGTTATAGTGAGTTCTAAGAGGTTAACTCCAAACCGCAGTTAAAGGACAAAGAAATTTATTTTAGAAAGTATTAGATTTAACTATGTTAATGCTACAACAGCAAGAGTCAAGCCCAATGTATTTAATGTATTAGAATATGGTCCTACATTAATAGTAAGAGTACTTGTTATACCTGAAGGTGTAGTGAAAATTGCGGGTGCTGATACAGAAGTGAATCCTGCAGTATATCCTAGAGAAGTACCTGAGCCAATGATTGGATTATTATTCAGATACATAGTGATACCTGCCGAATTACCTCCTGTTTGAATAATAACTTGCACTTCATAGATTGCCAAATAGGTTCTTCCACCTTCAAGTAAAACAGTTGTTGGTGGTGTGAATGAGATTGCCGTGCCATTAGAATTTACCACGGTATCTAGTGGAATCGCAGAGTTTACAGAAACTATTGATGGGGTAGTTTGAACAACATTTAAACTGTTAGCCGTGGGAGATGGACAAGAACAAGGTTTGTGAATGTTAGAGTTGTTATCATTTTGGTAATTCACAAATAATCAAGCTCCTTTGCGTAAGATAATTTTTTATCTTATATAAAACGTAGCCTTTTTGTATCTAAGTTATTTTTAATAAGTTTTTAAAGATAAGTCGAATATTGTTGGTCAGTCGACTTTTGAAATTATTTGAAACTCTGGGATTTTAAAGTGCGTTTGATAAATATATATGAAATTTTTTTTAAGGACATTACTGTAAGTTAGGAAACATAATAAAAAACGGGAAAATGAGGGGAGTAAAAGGAAAAAAAACCTTTATATAAAGGGCTTTTCTGGTGATTTAATATATCAATTACATTCGTGGTAATATTTATCACATGAATCGTTATTATCGTTACAGCATATACAAAATGTTTTTTGAACAAATAAACTAACTACACTAGTAGAACCTTCCTGCTTTGTAAGAGTAAGACTTTGAAAATCTTCAACTTGAAATATTTTTGTTTGAACAGGTTGTAATGTAGTAGTAATTGGTACGCTAGATCTTCTTGTTAGAATAGTTACTTGAACGGGTGCACTCATACCGACAACGAATAACTGAATTAATGTTTTATTATGATTGTTTGTAAAATCCTCAAATACAGTTTGTGGAGCGGTGGTTTCA
>NZ_CAJCKK010000020.1:0-98919 GCF_903970865.1 Bacillus sp. ME78 | reverse complement strand
AGCAAGAGAAATAGCAAAGGCTAAAGAAGAAGAAAAAGCAAGAGAAATAGCAAAGGCTAAAGAAGAAGAAAAAGCAAGAGAAATAGCAAAGGCTAAAGAAGAAGAAAAAGCAAGAGAAATAGCAAAAGCTAAAGAAGAAGAGAAAGCAAGAGAAATAGCACAGGCTAAAGAAGAAGAGAGAGCGAAAGAAGTATCAAAAAACAACATACAGTCTGCTAAACGTGAATTAACGGTAGTAGCGACAGCGTATACTGCTGATCCAAGTGAAAATGGTACATATGGTGGACGCGTTTTAACTGCGATGGGGCATGATTTAACGGAAAATCCGAATATGAGAATTATCGCAGTTGACCCGAAAGTAATCCCATTAGGATCTAAAGTATGGGTAGAAGGTTATGGAGAAGCTATCGCTGGTGATACTGGAAGCGCAATTAAAGGTAATCGTATTGATGTATTAATGGGGTCAAAAAGTAAAGCTATGAATTGGGGAAGAAAAACTGTTAAAGTAAAAATTTTATAGTAACTATAATGATCCAAATAGAAGTCAGTTCTCTTTATTGAGGCTGGCTTTTATTTTTTTAGTGGAAGTATAATAGGATTTTTAAATGACTTATTAATAAACCTGTAATAAAACATAAAAATTGTCTCATGTTTAGAAAAACTATTAAGAATGAGGTAAGGAAGTAGAACAGAAGGTTATTGAGAAGTAGAGAAGAATAGAAGAATAGTATGTTGAAAACGAAGGGTTAACGTATAATGAAATATATAAATCGGATCAAATCGTTTACTAAACACTTTCACTCATAATAGTGTAATTAAGTTCAAAGGATAGGTGTATTTCATGAAAGAAGTAAGAGAATATATTGAAACAAAGAAACAAGGTGTATTGGAGTTGCAAATAAAAGAAACGGAAGAAAAGCTAGGTGCTGCTTTCCCAAATCAATATAGGGATCTTATTAAATTAGTTAATAATGCTGAAATAGGGGAATGGATACTATATCCGATTAAAGATAATAGAAATGTAACGAAAACTTTGGATGATATTGTTAGAAAAAACATTGACATGAGAGATGAGTCTATACCAGAAAATCTTATCATAATTGGTGACGATGGTTCAGGGGATAAATTGTGCTTTAAAATAAATAATGGAAAAATGGATGATAAAATATATATTTGGTATCACGCGGATGACGAAATGGAAGAAATATCTCCGAGTTTAAAAGAATTTATTATGGAAACTATTCAGGAAGACGATGTTTTTTAGTCTTAATTATTATCATTTTGTGAATCATTCTTATAAAAGGCGAGGATAGAATATGACAATAGAATTATATGGCGCACATTGTAATGAGCGGAAAGGGTATAGAGTAATTGAAGGAAGAGGTTCATATAATCATTACTTTGGCGGTCAAGATTGTAATTTGCCAGTATGTAAGTTATGCGGTGAGAAGATGCATCAAATTCTCTGTTTTGATTTAAAAGATGGGAGACTTGCTGAACTTAAAAGTAATGAACTAAATATTTTACCATTCGTTTCATGCTTGAACTGCGCGATGGTGTGGGAACCGCAATATTTTCAGTTAAGTGATGGAGGTAAAACAGTTCAAATCATAAAGCAGCAAAATACAGAAGAATGGATAATGGAAGAGGAAGATAAGTTACCAGTTTCATTACTAAAAACAACGGTAAAGCTTATAAATATGAAAAATGAAGATATACCTACAGATGAAGATAGTTACTGGGAAGCTTTTGACTTGTTCGGTTCTGAATATGTATGTAGATTATTAGGGGCACCATTATATGCGGATCTTCCAGAGCATTTGGCGTGTCCAACTTGTTCTAAAGAGATGAAGTATGTTGCTACAATTACACAAGATATCGAGGAACGTGAACTTATTTCAGTAGTTGATTTCCAGTTTGGGGAAATGAATATATACTATTATTTATGTAAAGATTGTTCAATTATAAAAACGGAAACACAAAGTACATAACAAGACTAACATATTATATTAGTCTTGTTTTTGTATCGCAACATCATTAAGAATCGCATCAAATATATCTTTTTGCGTAAAGTTATCTGTAAAAATAGTTTCTCTGGCAACCTCAATTGTATCGTGCGGATTATACCATTTTTGGAGGGAATCTTCACCAAATTCATATCGTTTGTCCCTTGTGTTATGTCGTCTAATAGTTTCCTCTAATGATAAATCAAAATAATATGTAAATGCATTTTCATCAAAATAACGAATTAATTCTTTTAACATCTCACCATACCTACGACTGTCCAATATACCTTCTAAAATAACAAATTCACATTTTCCTTTTCCGTACTTTGTAATTTCAAATAGTAAATCATGTGATAAATTACCCATTGTATCGTGTACTCTAAGCATATCTCTACGTACAACATCCTGTGATACTAAAAGTGTACCTTGTCCGAAATGTTCTTGTAGTTGCTTTGCAATCGTTGTTTTACCACTTGCGGAGTTTCCTCTAAGAATGATTAAAGTGGATGTAAGTATAGGTTTAGACATAATGTATTCCCCCAACGGTATTAATTATATAGAAAATTTTAACAAATAAAGTGAGGAAAGTGTATAATTAATATGATGAATATTTAAGGAGGGGATTAGATGGGGGATATATTAAAAAATGCACAACCTATATGGAAACGGACTTGGTTTCGTTATCTAGGGGCATTTTTTATTGTTCAGTTACTGTTTATTTTGTGTGAAATAACTGCGTGGGCACCAAACTTTAGACCAGGCGGAGAGTTTTTTAATAGAATATTAAATTCTCAATTTTTCACTGAATGGTTCACACTCTATACAATCCCGCAATTTAACGTATTTACAGCATTTTTTGCGATTACATTACTACCATATGCATTAGTAGGTGCAATGAAAGATGTAACATCAAGAAAAAATATAAAGGAATAATAGAGGTATAATATGCTTTTTCAAAAAGAAGGTTTATTGATTAGATACGTAATGGAAAATGATGCAGCTATCATTTCTAAATGGTTAACGGACCCAGCAGTCCTGCGGTATTACGAAGGGCGAGATAATCCGCAATCTGTAGAAAAGGTGCTTGATCATTTTATGCATAATCCAAACAGTAATGAAAATAGATGTTTAATAGAATTTGATACCGTTCCGATTGGTTACATACAAATGTACCCAGTTGATTCAGAGTGGAAAGCGATATATGGCTATAAAGAATCACAAAATGTATGGGGAATGGATCAATTTATCGGTGAACCAGTCTATTGGGGAAAAGGAATTGGACAAAAACTCGTTCAGGCAGCAATTACATACATTATGGGTGAAATGGGAGCAGAAGCAATCGCAATGGATCCGAAAGTAAATAATGAACGAGCGATAAAGTGTTATGAAAAATGCGGATTTAAAAAAGTAAAGATTTTAAAGGAACATGAGCTGCATGAGGGGGAACTAGAAGATTGTTGGATGATGGAATACAAACAATTATAATGAATATGCAATGGCTTATATAAACGAAGGGAGCTGTGTGAAATGAAAAAAGCATTAATCGTAATTGATGTGCAAGCCGGTATGTATACAGCTGGAATGCCAGTACATAATGGGGAAAAGTTTTTACAAACATTGCAAGAGCTTATTGGGGAATGTCGTTCAAATGATATTCCAGTTATTTATGTCCAACATAACGGTCCTAAAGACCATCCGTTAGAAAAAGGTACGGATGGATGGCGAATCCATGCAACAATCGCTCCGCAAGAAGGGAATGATATTGTTGAAAAGACGACGCCAGATTCATTCCATAAGACAAACTTAAGCGAAGTGTTACAAGAGAAAGGAATTGAACACGTTATTCTTTCGGGAATGCAAACAGAGTATTGTGTAGATACGACAACGCGCAGAGCATGTAGTGAAGGATATAAAGTAACGTTAGTGAGTGATGCGCATAGTACATTTAATACAGAAGTGTTACGTGCTGAAGATATTGTGAAACATCATAACACAGTATTGGGAGCGTTTGCGGATGTTGTTGCATTAAAAGACTTGAAAGTGGCTGCCTCTAAATAAGAGGCAGTTTTTTTATTAGAAAAATAGCGTCAAATATTGTTGGTAAGTCGATATTTTGAAATAATCGTTTATATAATTTCACGTACCATAATGAAAAAATACAAAAAAGGAGCACCACATAATTAAAAAGGGCGCTCCTGCATTAAAATGTTACTTCTTCTTGTCTTTATCCAATATATTTTGTTCTTCAGCAAACTCCGTACCATATGCAAAGCGGCGATTAATACGAATGTTATCATTGTTGTGCCTTGTATGAGAGTTAGAGAAGCGATGAACGATTACTTCAGATAAAGTGAAGACGATGGCAGAAAGGATACTGCCCCATGCAATTTGCATATAGTTGTCTAATAAAATATTACCGAAAATCCATACGCTTAAATATGTTAATAAGAAATCCGACATAATGGCACCAGTATTGCCAATTCGATTTAAAATAATTTTATCAACGAACATGTAGGATACGATTGTAACAAAGAGACTGAATGAAATAATTTGAACAAACGTTGCAGGGAAAAATAAAGCAAGCCCAATGCTAAATGCGATAATGCATGATATAAACTTGATAAGCACTACTGTGAAATCATTCAAAATTTACACCTCCGATTTATACATAGTTTTGCAATAAATTCTGGAGTTCATACATTGTAACGGATTTATTTACATAAAACTTTTTCATGTTCGGAATTTAGTCTAAATATTATAAAAATAACGAAAAAATGTTATAGTAAAATGAGAGTTTATGACATTTTTAGGTAAGGGGGAATCCAGGATGTGGATTACTTCAGAAGTAGAAATTCCAGATGAGTTAATTGATCACATTGAGCAAGGAAAGTTAGTGTTATTTGTTGGAGCGGGAGTTTCTATGAAAGGGAAATCAAACTTACCAAATTTTGATGATTTAGTTGATGAAATTGCAAAAACGTTATATGTCGAAAAGCGTGAAATAACAGAACCACATGATTATTATCTTGGTAAAATTGCGAAAACAAAAGATGTACATCAAGTCGCAAGAGATCTTGTTCATATAGAGAAATCAAAACCGAATCCATTACATTATGCAATTCCAAGGTTATTTCCTTTAGATACAGATATCCGCATTGTAACAACAAATTTTGATCAACATTTTACAACTGCAATTAAAGAAATAAATAGAGATATCAATGTTTATTACGCTCCAGCTTTACCGACTGGGAGAGCTTTTAAAGGTCTTGCTTATATACATGGTAATGTAGAACAGGAGAAAGAGGCTTTAATTTTAACAGACGGTGATTTTGGAAGGGCTTACTTAACGGAAGGTTGGGCGAGAAGATTTTTAGTCGATCTATTCTCAAATTACACCGTTTTATTCGTTGGATATAGTCATAATGACCCAGTAATGAAATATTTAGCAACTGGTTTACCACCAAGTACAAGACGATTTGCTTTTGTCGCACAAGGAGAAAATACGTACCACTGGGAACATTTAGGGATAAGACCGATTGTGTATCCGAATAAAGTGAATAATCATCAATCTCTCGTAAAAGCGGTAAAACGCTGGGCGGAATTAATGGGTGATAATTATATTACGAAAAGAATGCGTATTCGGGATATTGTAACGGTTCCCCCGTCATTAGAACAGGAACAATTATCATACATAAAGCAATCAATTAAAAAAATTGAAACAGTTCGTTACTTTGTGGAATTTGCTCACGATTATGAATGGGTCGAATGGTTAGAAGCAGAAGATAAATTACAAAATTTGTTTATGCTTACGCCAAACTATAATGAAGTAGATGAATTATTTGCAGAATGGTTAGTGGAACAATTTCTTTTTAGTCATCAGATAGAATTATTTCAATTAATTTATAAAAACTATTCTAAAATATCACCGTTATTATGGAGAACAATTTGTAACTACTTAAACGAAACGAAGAGTAAGATGGACCCATTGTTGTTTGCCAGGTGGACACTCCTTTTATTAGAAACTGCTGAAAAAGATAGTAGCTCTATAGAAAAGATTTCTAAGTTACTGCAAAAATGTTCTTTTCCTGAGCATAAGGAAATTGCGTTATTGTTACTAACTTTTATTTTAGACGGAAAGCTGAAGTTGAAACGTGTAAGAAAATGGGGAAATGATACGCAAGAAGCAATAGAACTCGAGGAATCGAGTCGCTTACCAGTATCAACATTTTCTCATGTGGAGCAAATTTGGAATGAAAAGATGAGGCCATATATCGCCTATTATGCTGTTCCAATTATGATGATTGGATTAGAAAAATTGAGAATGTTGTCGTTAAGACAAACGGCACTGAAAAAAAGAAATACGGAAGATGTAGAAAAAGAGTTTCATCAAAATGATCTTGCATTTTTAATACAAATTGTAAAAGAGTGTCTAACTTATTTATGTGAAAACAATGAGAAAAAAGCGGATTATTATATTACAGAAATGATAGAAGCGAATAGTGTACTTCAAAAGCGAATTGCAATTGATGCGATGAATAAAAATATTTTTGTTCGTGTAGATGACAAAATGAAATGGTTGTTACAGGAAGGACTTCTTTTAGATTTCACTTATAAACATGAAGTTTTCCAACTTTTAAAAAGTCATTATGCAAATTGTTTGGAAAAAACAAAAGAAGAAGTCACTCGAACTGTAATAAAGCGTCTTACAGAAGAGAGAGTATTTGATGCATGTCTCGTATTAGACTTATTATTCAAGTGTGATTCAAATAGTCCATCTACGGCAAATGGGTATGAGTTAATGAAGCAAAAGCATCCTCATTTTCATTCTGAACGATACAGTGTACAAAAGAAAGAGGATACAGCGCAAAGCATTACTTGTAATGTAACAGCTGACGGATTATTGCAGCTGAAAGATGTTGAAATTATGAAGCAAGTTCGGCAATTTTTGCAAGATGGTGTTTTTGAACAACGCCATTTTTTAGAGATGTTATCAAAAGCATGTAAATTGAATACAGAGTGGAGTATTTCATTCGCATATCAATTAGTAGGAGTGCAAGAAATAAGTAATGAAGTATGGTTTGTTTGTATTAGAGAATGGCGAAATAACAGAGGATTGACAAATGATCAAATCCAAAAAATTATTCCGTTATTGCAGAAATTTGTTAGAAATACTGCTTTTCATTGGTTAATTAGTAGTTTTCTATATGAAATTAGTAATCGACTAGAAGAGTTAGAAGAGAATAGTATACGTGTTGTAAAACGCTTTGCTTTTTCAGTGTTTCCTCAAGTTATGAAGAGTGATACGGATTTTAAGCTTGGAAAACAAGATTTTTACAATGAATCAATTCAGCATCCTGTTGGAAAAATGACGGCTGTATTATTAAAGTTGTTATCATATGATCATTTATACGATCGTAATGTATATGAATATTTATTTTTATTTGAAGAACAAGTAAGAGTTAATTCAGTACGAACAAACTTTATGTTTGCTCGTTTAATAGCAGATATTACATTTCTATATCATATTGAAAAGCAATGGTGCCGAAAATATTTGTTACCATACTTAGATTTAAAAAAACAAAATGAAATTATGGAATATGCATGGGCTGGTTTATGTTACACGCAAATAAATTTACCTTTATTTACAGAAATGAAGCGTTTTATTAAGTATGCGATAGAACATTTGGAAGTATTACATCCGCATACGAGGGAAGCTTTCTTGAAGTGGCTTAGCTTTGTATTTATTAAATGTGTACTATATTGGGAGCAAAAAACAGATTGGTTATACCCTTTACTCATACTAGAAAATGAAGAAAATAAAATTAAATTTATGCAGTTTTTATGCTATTACGTCAAAACATTAAGTGTAAAAGAACAACAAAAATTTTGGACAGCTTGGCTCAGTGTATTTTTGCGAGAACGACCAAAAATGGGTGAGATAACAGCGAGAGAATATGTAATGCTTTTACGTATTATTTTATACATGGATGAAATATTAGAAAAAGGATTATGTATTATGTCTCGTGCATTTTCAAGTGTAAATGGTAAATGTACAGGTGAGGAAATGAAGCAGTTATTGATTGAAATGCTTCATAAAAAAGAAAGTATGAAAGCGCATAAAGAAATGTTTGCAAATGTGTTTTTTATTTTACTACAAACATGTCAAGAAGCCGTTTTATTTGAAAAAGAAATCATAAAAATAAAAGAATTATTAGTTCAGTATGGAGTAGAGGAATCTGTTTTACATTTACTAGAAAATGAAATAATTCGCATAGGAATTGTAATGGGTGATTTACAAGAAGAATTATAGGACGAAAGTGGAATTTTAAAAAATATATAAAAAGTTGTTGACAGTGTTTTGAAAAGCGTTCTATAATACGAATCATACTTATTCAATTTCAAAAACATTTGAATAAACAAAGTGCAATGAAGAGATCACAGTAGTGGTTAGTCTTACTGTAACAGAGAGCTGGTGGTTGGTGTGAACCAGTACAGGGATAATCATGAATTACAGTCTTGGAGCATCTTTTTCGTAATAAAGATAGTTTGTCTTTATGAGGAAAAAGCGGTCAATTGATCGTTAACAGTGAAGAGAGGTAGACGGAAAGTTAGTCTACAACTAGGGTGGTACCGCGATAAATATCGTCCCTACTGATTTATTCAGTAGGGACTTTTTGTATTTTAGTGGTCCAACTTGAAAATAAAATAGTCATGCATTGAAAGGAAAAGCAGTAGTTGTTGTTTCCCTGTAACAGAGAGCTGGTGGTTGGTGCGAACCAGTACAAAAACAAGAGCGAATTACAGTCCTGGAGCATCTTTTTCGTAGTAAAGATAGTATTGTCTTTATGAAGGGAAAGACGGTCAGATGATCGTTAACAATGAAGAGAGGTAGACGAAAGAAGTCTACAACTAGGGTGGTACCGCGATAAATATCGTCCCTACTGATTGGATCAGTAGGGCTTTTTTGTACAAAAAAGTGGCTTTTTAACTAGTAGTTCATGTCTTTGTACGAATTATTAGTTTAAAATAAGAAGAGGTATCGATTCCACTATAAATTTGTATAATTAACCAGTTCAGAAAATAGAGAATCTTTTATTCTCTTACTATACTTTTAAAACATTAGAGGAGGATTTCCAAATGGCAAATCATGAATTAGATCAATTACGTAAACAGGTAGATGAAATTAACTTACAACTATTACACCTTTTAAACAAACGTGGTGAAATCGTTCAAAAAATTGGAGAGCAAAAGCAAGTACAAGGTACGAAACGCTTTGATCCAGTACGTGAGCGTGAAGTACTTGATATGATCGCAGAGCATAACGAAGGACCATTCGAAACATCAACAGTTCAACATATTTTCAAAACGATTTTCAAAGCAAGCTTAGAGTTACAAGAAGATGATAACCGTAAAGCGTTACTAGTATCACGTAAAAAGAAACAAGAAAATACAATCGTTGATGTAAAAGGTGAATTGATTGGAAACGGAACACAAACGTTCATCATGGGACCTTGTGCAGTAGAAAGCTTAGAGCAAGTTCGTCAAGTAGGGCAAGCGATGAAAGACCAAGGCTTAAAATTAATGCGCGGTGGTGCATTCAAACCGAGAACATCTCCATACGATTTCCAAGGTTTAGGAGTAGAAGGACTTCAAATTTTACGTCAAGTAGCAGACGAGTTCGACTTAGCAATTATTAGTGAAATTTTAAATCCGAACGATGTTGAAATGGCATTAGACTACGTTGATGTAATTCAAGTTGGCGCACGTAACATGCAAAACTTCGATTTATTACGAGCTGTAGGTAAAGTTAACAAACCAGTATTATTAAAACGTGGATTAGCAGCAACAATTGATGAGTTCATTAACGCAGCGGAATACATCATTGCGCAAGGTAACGATCAAATTATTCTTTGTGAGCGTGGTATCCGCACATACGAAAGAGCAACACGAAACACATTAGACATTTCTGCAGTACCAATTTTAAAGAAAGAAACACATTTACCAGTTATCGTTGATGTAACACATTCAACTGGACGCAGAGATTTATTATTACCAACAGCGAAAGCGGCACTTGCAATTGGCGCAGATGCAGTAATGGCTGAAGTTCATCCAGATCCAGCAGTTGCATTGTCAGATTCTGCACAACAAATGGACATTCCAGAATTCCATAGATTCATGGATGAGTTAAAAGGTTTCAAAAATAAATTATCTTAATTCCATATCATATATGCGTTGAAGAGGAAACAGTAGTGCTTATCTCACTGTTAAAGAGAGCTGATGGCTGGTGTGAATCAGTACAAAGGTAAGCATGAATTACAGCCTTGGAGCATCTTTCTCGACAACTTATGGAGGGGAAGACGGTCAAACGATCGTTAAAGAAGAAGAGAGGTAGACGACAGTTGTCTACAACTAGGGTGGTACCGCGATAAACATCGTCCCTACTGAGCGCTCAGTAGGGACTTTTTTGTACAAAAAAATAGTAAAGGGGCAAGAGAAATGAGATACATTACAGCTGGAGAATCACATGGACCGCAGTTAACAGTTATTTTAGAAGGTGTACCAGCAGGTTTGACACTTACGGCGGAACATATTAATAAAGAATTATTAAGAAGACAAAAAGGTCATGGACGCGGAAGACGCATGCAAATTGAAACAGATACAGTTGAAATTGTAAGTGGTGTTCGTCACGGGATGACACTTGGATCACCGATTACGTTAATCGTAAAAAATGATGATTTCAAACATTGGACGAAAGTAATGGGTGCTGAGCCAATTTCTGAAAAAGAAAGTAAGGACATGAAACGTACAATTACAAAACCACGTCCAGGACATGCGGATTTAAATGGAGCAATTAAATATGGTCATCGTGATATAAGAAACGTATTAGAGCGCTCATCTGCAAGAGAAACGACAGTTCGTGTAGCTGCTGGTGCAGTTGCAAAACAAATTTTAAGCGAATTAGGCGTAAAAATTGCAGGACATGTTCTTGAAATTGGTGGAGTAAAAGCAAAACATATTTCAAACTTACCGATTGAAGAAATTCAAACGATAACTGAAAACTCACCAGTTCGATGTTTAGATAAAGAAGTAGAGCAAGAAATGATGGATGCGATTGACAACGCAAAAAGTAGCGGAGATTCAATCGGTGGTATTGTGGAAGTTATTGCAGAAGGTATGCCAATTGGCGTTGGTAGTTACGTTCATTACGATCGTAAATTAGATGCAAAACTTGCTGGTGCAATTATGAGTATAAATGCATTTAAAGGTGCTGAAATTGGCGTAGGTTTTGAAGCGGCAAGACAACCAGGAAGTAAAGTGCATGATGAAATTCTGTGGGATGAAAAAAAAGGATACACGAGAAAAACGAATAATGCCGGCGGTTTAGAAGGCGGTATGACAACAGGTATGCCAATTGTCGTAAGAGGCGTTATGAAGCCAATTCCTACATTATACAAACCGTTAGCAAGCGTTGATATTGATACGAAGGAAGCATTCCAAGCGAGTATTGAAAGATCTGATAGTTGCGCAGTACCAGCAGCGGGTGTAGTAGCTGAATCTGTTGTAGCATGGGAACTTGCAGATGCACTAGTCGAACAATTCGGAAAAGATCGTATGGAATTATTAAAACAAAACATTATGCAACACAATAACTACGCAAAAGAATTTTAATAAAAAGGTGGGTTTAACGTGCAAGTAAAAGATCAACTATCATCATTACAACCATATAAACCAGGTAAATCACCAGAACAAATGAAAGAAGTGTACGGAGATCATTCGTTTGTGAAATTAGCATCGAATGAAAATCCATTCGGTTGTTCACCGAGAGTTTTAGAAGAGTTGCAAAAATCTTGGTTGGAACATGCTTTATATCCTGACGGAGGTGCTACGACGCTCCGTCAAACAATCGCGGATAAGTTGCATGTGCAAATGGAACAAGTACTTTGTGGTAGTGGTTTAGATGAAATCATTCAAATAATAAGCCGCGCCGTATTACGAGCGGGAGATAACATTGTAACAGCAGGTGCAACATTCCCGCAATACCGTCATCATGCGATTATTGAAGGCTGTGAAGTGAAAGAAATTCCTTTAAATAATGGTGTATACGATTTAGACGAAATTTTGTCAGCGGTAAATAATAATACGAAAATCGTATGGATTTGTAATCCGAACAACCCGACGGGCACATATGTGAATGAGCAAAAATTAACTCAATTTATTGAAGGCATTAGTGAAAATACGTTAATTGTCATTGATGAAGCGTACTATGAATACGTAACAGCAAAAGATTTCCCTGAGACATTACCGCTTTTAGAAAAACATAAAAACATTCTTGTACTTAGAACGTTTTCTAAAGCATACGGATTAGCTTCTTTCCGCGTTGGATATGCGATCGGACAGGAAGAGCTAATTGAGAAATTAAATGTCGTACGTTTACCATTTAACGTATCTTCATTAGCGCAAAAAGCAGCTACGATTGCTTTTGGTGATAACGAGTTTATTGAAGAAATAGTTCGTGTGAATACAGAGGGATTACAACAATACGAAAGCTTTTGTAAGGAAAATGAAATTCCATTTTATCCATCACAAACAAATTTCATCTTCTTGCCAGTTGAGAATGCAGGAGAGATTTATGAAGCTTGTGCACATGCAGGGTTTATTATTCGTCCATTCCCAAATGGTGTCCGTATTACAGTTGGAACAAGGGAGCAAAATGAAGGAGTGATTTCAGTGTTAAAACAACACTTTGAAAACAAAAAAAGTAAGTCTCGAGATGAGGAAAATGCGTAAAAAGGTAGTATTAATTGGAACAGGTTTAATAGGAGGCTCTCTCGCATTAGCGATTAAGAAAGAGCACGATGTAACGATAACAGGTTACGATATATTTAAAGAGCAAGTAGAGCGTGCAAAAGAATTACACGTAGTAGATGAAGTAGCAGTTGATTTACAACATGCATGTGAAGAGGCACATTTAATTGTTTTTGCTTCTCCAGTTGAAGAAACGAAGAAACTATTACACAAACTTGCGTCATTCCGTTTACGAGAAGATGTTATAGTGACTGATGTTGGTAGTACAAAAGGGTCTATTATGAACGAAGCGGAAGCTTTATTTTCAAAGGAAGTTTCTTTCATTGGGGGACATCCGATGGCGGGTTCTCATAAAACGGGAGTTGAAAGCGCAAAGGCGCATTTATTTGAAAATGCATTTTACATTTTAACACCGATGAATCATGTACCAAATGAACAAGTGGAAGACCTTAAAGTATGGTTAAAAGGAACAGGATCTCATTTTCTTGTTTTAAATACAGAAGAACATGATTATGTAACAGGGATTGTTAGTCATTTCCCGCATCTTATCGCAGCAGGTTTAGTAAAGCAAGTTGAGAAACATGCAGGAGATAATCCGCTCATTCATCAACTCGCTGCTGGAGGTTTCAAAGACATTACACGTATCGCATCTAGTAGTCCGAAAATGTGGAGTGATATTGTAAAGCAAAATCGAGAGCATTTAATGGTATTATTAAAAGAGTGGATCTCTGAAATGGAAGGTTTATATAAGACAGTTTCTACCGGAGATGCAGGCGAGATTCAAAACTATTTTGCAGATGCGAAGGAATACCGTGATTCTTTACCAGTAAGAAAGAGTGGTGCAATTCCTGCCTATCACGACTTATACGTTGATGTATTAGATAAGGTGGGGGCATTGGCTCATATTACGAGTATTTTAGCGCGCGAGGAAATTAGTATTACGAACTTGCAAATATTAGAAGCGCGTGAAGGACTGCTTGGGGTATTACGTATTAGTTTCCAAAGGGAAGAAGATCGTATGAAAGCAAAGCTAGCGCTTGGAGAAGAAGAATACCAAACTTATGAAACAATTTAAATGAGAAGGTGAAAAACGTGAAAGAAAGAACAATACAACCTGTTAATAACGGATTGAATGGCAATATTACAATCCCAGGTGATAAATCCATTTCACACCGTGCTGTTATGTTCGGTTCGATTGCAGAAGGGAAAACAACAATTAAAGGTTTCTTGCCCGGTGCAGACTGTTTAAGTACTATTTCATGTTTTAAAGAAATGGGAGTAGAAATTACGCAAAACGGTGATGAAGTTACTGTAGTTGGTAAAGGATTAGAAGGTTTACAAGAACCGAAAGCTGTATTAGATGTTGGTAATTCTGGTACAACAATTCGATTAATGTCAGGTATATTAGCTAACACACCATTTTTCTCTTGCGTACAAGGTGATGAGTCTATCGCAAAAAGACCGATGAAGCGTGTAACAAACCCATTAAAACAAATGGGTGCAAACATTGACGGCAGAGAAGAAGGAACATTTACACCGCTAACAATACGTGGCGGAGATTTAAAAGCAATTGAATATATTTCTCCTGTTGCAAGTGCACAAGTAAAGTCAGCTATTTTACTTGCAGGTCTTCGTGCAGAAGGTGTAACAGCTGTTACAGAACCACATATTTCACGCGACCATACGGAAAGAATGCTTGAAGCATTTGGTGTTAAAGTAACTCGCGAAGGGAAAACAGTGAAGCTGTCAGGTGGACAAAAATTAACAGCAACAGACATTCAAGTGCCAGGTGACGTATCATCAGCAGCATTTTTCTTAGTAGCAGGTGCAATCATCCCAAATAGTAAACTAGTATTACAAAATGTAGGAATGAATCCAACTCGTACAGGTATTATTGATGTTTTAGAGAAAATGGGTGCTACGTTCACTGTAGATATAATTAACGAAGGGGCATCAGAACCAGCTGCAAATATTACAATTGAAACATCTTCATTAAAAGGAATTGAAATTGGCGGAGATATTATCCCTAGATTAATCGATGAGATTCCTGTAATCGCATTAGCGGCAACGCAAGCGGAAGGAATTACAGTAATTAAAGATGCACACGAATTAAAAGTAAAAGAAACAAATCGTATTGATACAGTCGTTGCTGAGTTAACGAAACTAGGAGCTCGCATAGAAGCAACTGATGACGGCATGATCATTTACGGAAAATCAGCTCTAAAAGGCAATACAGTAAATAGTTATGGTGATCATCGCATCGGAATGATGCTTGCGATTGCTGGCTGCCTGGCAGAAGGAAAAACAATTATTGAAGATGCAGAAGCAGTAGGTGTATCATATCCTACATTCTTTGATGAACTTCAAAAGTTAGCTAAATAATAAGGATGGAAAGCAGATACGTGATGTATCTGCTTTTTTTGTTAAAACGTCTTTCTAATTTCACTTACCGAACTATAATAGAAAGAATTGTGATACAATTCAAACAGGGAATGGAGGAGAATTATATGAATGTCATACAATTAAAAGAAGATAAGTTCAGAGAAGCATTACGTTTATCAGAATACGCTTTTCAATATAAAGTAGATGAGGAACGATTACAGCAGCAACTTACAAAGATGAAGGAAAGTCATGAAATATACGGCATTATGGAAGGGGAAGACTTAGCAGCAAAACTACATCTTATTCCGTTTCATATTTACATAGGTAAAGAAAAATTTAAAATGGGTGGCGTTGCAGGGGTAGCGACGTATCCTGAGTATAGAAGAAGTGGGTATGTAAAAGAGCTACTTCAAGATTCACTTCAAACGATGAAAAAAGATGGCTATACAGTCTCTATGTTACATCCATTTGCGGTTTCATTTTACCGTAAATACGGCTGGGAACTTTGTGCGAATTTAGTCACATGTCATATGACTAAGAGCGATTTAGTGATGAAAAAACAAGTAAATGGCACTGTGAAACGTTTTAATAAAGAAAATCATCCAGAAGAGGTCGAAAAGCTCTATGAAGTATTTGCAGAACGTTTTTCAGGTATGCTAGTTCGAGAGAAGAACTGGTGGTTACAAGCGGTTTATGATGATTTAACATTAGCGATTTATTATGATGAAAATAAAAGGGCAGCAGGTTACATGTTATACAAAATAGAAAACTATAAAATGACAGTAGAAGAATTTGTACCACTACATAATGAAGCACGAAATGGTCTGTGGAACTTTATTTGCCAGCATGATTCTATGATTAAAGAACTTGAAATGACAGTAAGTGAAAACGAACCGTTGTTATATTCATTGCAAGAGCCACGCGTGAAGACAGAAATAAAACCATATTTTATGGGAAGAATTGTAGATGTAGAGCAGTTCTTAAAACAATATGAGTTGAATTGGAACAATGTACAGCAAGAAGTGATCCTACACATTACAGACGCATTTGCTCCGTGGAATAACGTAACAGTGAGACTTGCAAATCATGAAATAACAATTGTAGAAGAAACAACGGAAAAAGGAATAAAACTGGATATAAATGCACTATCGGCAATAATGTTTGGTTATAAACGCCCATTAGAACTAAATGAACTTGAATTAATTAGTGGAAGTGACGAGGCAATACGGTCAATTGAGAATCTAGTACCAGTGCGTAAGCCATTTATTTATGATTTCTTTTAATTTGTATGTATGAAGGTGGGCTATCCTAAGTGAAATTTCGGGATAGCTTCCTCTTATATTGTGAATTTTTGTCGGTAAGTCAATATATCATGAGAATCGCTGATATAATTTTAAGTTGCGCCAATATATCCAGAAAGTCACTCATATAATTTCATTCACAAATAGAGGATAAAAAATCACAGTTATACTTTGTCACGCACTTGACTTTTAATTCATGTAATTTATAATTAAAAACGGAATGAATTTTCATTCCTGGAAATTGAGGTGGAAAAATGGCTAAAAACAAACAAGAGGATATTTTTGATGCTGCAATACAACTTTTTGCAGAACGAGGTTATGATGGTACAACAATTCCGATGATTGCTGAAAAAGCAAAAGTAGGCGCAGGTACAATCTACCGTTATTTTGAAAATAAAGAAGCGCTTGTTAATTCTTTATTTACGAAAAGTGTTTTACAACTATCGGAATTAATAAAAAATGATTTCCCGGTCGGTGCAAATATTCGTGAACAGTTTAGCCATACATACAACCGTTTATTTGAATTTGCGAGACAAAATGCAGATGCTTTTCTTTTTACAAATTCTCACTGTGATAGTTATTTTCTAGATGAACATAGCAATGAAATATTCGAGGACTTCATGGGTTTCTTCATGAACTTGATTGAAGATGGAATCGAAAAAGGTTTGCTTCGTCCATTACCACCAATTGCTTTAATTATTATTGTATATCAACCAATTGAAAAATTAATTAAAGTAATGGAAACAGGGCAGTTAGAATATACAGATGAATTAGTAAAGGAATTGGAAGAAAGTTGTTGGAATGCTATTAGAATCATTTGATTCTATAGCGTTATAAGGACAGGAATGAACATTCATTCCGTGTGTAAATTTCATAATGGGAGATGATTCAAATGAGCAACCTAAAAAGTTGGAGAAGTTTATCTTTTCTATTATGGATAGTTATTACTATTACAATGGTTGTAACGATGCCTAATATGGATAAATTAGTGAAGGGAAAAGGGAAAATTACAATCCCTAATACAGAACAAAGCAGCATTGCTGACAAGATGATTAAAGAGATAGATAAAGAAGGGGTTGAAAAGTATGAAATTATAGCCGTTTTTAATAGTGGCAATAAGGCAGCTTTAACAGATGAACAAAAGAAGGAAATAACAAAAACGATCAACGCCCTGCAAAATGAAAAAGAGCAATTAGGAATTAAGGAAGTTGTTTCGCATTTAGATAATAAAGACTTGGAGAAACAATTAGTTTCTAAAGATAATACGACTATTTTAACGCAAATATCGATAGATAAAAAACATGGTGAAATATCAAGGGTTTCAAATAATCTGCATGAAAAGGTGCAAACGAAAGGAGTAAAAACGTATTTAACAGGAAGTGACTTAATAGCGGGTGATTTTCTTAAATCCTCTCAAGAGGGAGTGAAAAAGACAGAAGTTATTTCAATCATTTTCATTCTTGTAGTATTAATCCTCGTATTCCGTTCACCAGTTGTTCCGATTGTTTCTCTTCTTACAGTCGGTGTGTCGTATTTAGTTTCAATGGGGATTATTGCTCAGCTTGTAGATCAATTTAATTTCCCATTTTCAAACTTTACACAAGTGTTCGTAGTCGTCGTCCTCTTTGGAGTAGGAACAGATTATAACATTTTATTATATACGAGGTTTAAAGAAGAATTAAGTAAACAAGAAAATGCATTTTGGGCCACGAAAGAAACATTTAAATCGGCAGGTAAAACCGTATTATATAGCGGTATAGCGGTGCTAATTGGTTTTGCATCACTTGCGTTAGCGAATTTTAAATTATATCAATCTACTTCAGCGGTAGCAATTGGTGTTTTAGTATTACTACTCGTATTAACGACTTTAAATCCATTTTTCATGGTGCTTTTAGGAAAAGGAATGTTTTATCCAGTTAAAACATTTAAAGGTCATGAGGATAGTCGCTTATGGGGATTCTTTGCGAAAAACTCAGTAGCAAGGCCATTTATCGCTTTAATCATCGTATTTTTAATATCGATTCCTTTCATATTAAAATACTCTAATACACTAAATTACAATGATTTATTTGAAGTAGATAATAAGTATGAATCAAAGATGGGTATTAACGTAATAGAAGATCATTTTCCGCCTGGTTTCTCTTCGCCGAGTACATTAGTCATTCAATCTGATAAAAAGCTGGATGAAGGAACTTCTCTACAAATTTTAGACGAATTAACTGATAAAATTTTGAAAGTTAAAGGTGTATCAGAAGTATATGCACCAACACGTCCAACTGGTGAGAAGATAAAAGAATTATATTTAAATAAGCAAGCGGGAGAATTGAATACAGGATTAGGAGATGCCGATGGTGGCATAAAGGAAATTAATGATGGATTAACGGATGCGAAAAATAAAATGGGAAGTAATGATTCAAATAGTCTTGCGAATGTTCAAAAATTAATTGATGGAACGAACGAGGCGAAAAACGGGGTAGCAGCATTAGGAACAGCTTTACATCAATTATCAAATGGCATAAACGACGGTGCACAAGGGGCACAGCAAATTGAGAGTGGCTTAGCTTCAGTAAACGAAAATATAAATGTTCTATCTAATGCAACGTCGCAGCTGCATGCTGGTTATGCACAGTTAGAAAAAGGTTTAAGCTCTTACGATCAATACTTCGGAAGTATTTCTCAAGCAATTGATGGTGCGAAAAAGGGATATGAACAAATTGAAATGTTAATGACCAATTTCGTTCAAACGAAACCAGAACTAGCGAATGATTCAAACATACAACAAACGATAGGGATTGCTAAAGAGGCTCAAAAACAATTAAATGTACTTTCAAAAGAATTAAATCAATTAGCAACGCAACATAAAGCAGCGATGAGTTCGTTTAAAGAAGCGAATCAATCGTTACTGAAAGTGGATAACGGCTTAAAAGAAATGAACAATGGAATTAATAAGTTACAAAAGGGAGCAGCGGATCTTAAAAATGGATTAAATGAAGGTTCTGCAGGTTCAAAACAAATTGCGAATAAATCAGCTGAGTTACAATCTGGATTAACGAAAATAAACGATGGGCAAGGGCAACTTTTAACGGGCCTTAAAGACCTGCAGGAAAAGATGGGGCAATTACAATCCGGTTTATCTAAAAGTACAGAAGGGCTTGGAAAAGTAAGCAATGGCCTGCATGACGCGCAGAAATATTTAGGGGAGCTCAATGAATCGAAAAGCTCTGAGAAGTTTTATATTCCAAAAGAAGTGTTAGAGGGAGAAGATTTCCAAAAAGCATTGAACACGTACATGTCACAAGATAGAAAGATTACTAAAATGACCATCATTTTAGATGTAAATCCGTATTCAAAAGAAGCAATGCCGATTATTCAAGAAATCAATAAAACAATCGAAGGCACTGTAAAGGGAACGGAATTAAAGGATGCGAAAACAGCAATTGGCGGAACAACAGCTAGAAACGTTGATTTAAAAGAAGTAACGGGGCAAGATTTCTTACGTACAGCTACGATTATGTTATTTGGAATTGCGATTGTATTAATGGTAATTACACGTTCATTATTAAATACAATATTTATTATTGCCTCATTACTATTAGCGTACTTTGCATCGCTTGGTATAAGCGAACAAATTAGTGCACATGTATTACATGTAGAGTCATTAAGCTGGAATGTTCCATTCTTTAGCTTCATTATGATTGTCGCTTTAGGAGTGGATTATAGTATTTTCGTAATGATGCGCTATAACGAGGTAGAAGGGGATTCGGTAACGAAAATTATAACTGCATCTCGTCATATAGGAGGAGTTGTATTATCAGCGGCGCTAATTTTAGTAGGGACATTTGCAGCATTAATCCCTTCAGGTGTATTAACACTTATACAAGTAGCATCAGTTGTTGGCGTTGCACTATTACTATTAGCTTTAATCGTGATGCCGATATTGTTACCTGCTTTAATGGGGTTAACGAGTAAATTGAAGAGTTATAAAGAAAAGATAATAAATACGAAATAAGTGAAGACTGTAGGGGATGATTTCTCTACAGTTTTTCTATATATAAAATTTCAAATAAAAAATGAATCCAATGTATTACAGAATGAGAAGTGAATGGTTATATGAGAAAGAGGTCAATGATATACATACAATAGCTAGGGGAATGGATAAAAACTATCCGATTTCATTATAGAAAGGTAATCAACCGTTGCTATTCATCCAGCTTCTACTATATAATAGCTATAGTCTACAATAATTGAGTCGTAATATGCGATTTTTTAAGACAATCGGTGAGAAAACGCTGAAATAAGCGGTATTAGTAGGAGGACACAAATGATTACAGTAAGTAACGTTAGTTTGCGTTTCGCGGATCGCAAATTATTTGAAGATGTTAACATAAAATTCACGCCAGGTAACTGCTACGGTTTAATCGGAGCAAACGGTGCTGGTAAATCAACATTTCTAAAGATTTTATCTGGAGAAATTGAACCATCAACAGGTGATATACATATTACGCCAGGTGAGCGTCTAGCAGTATTAAAACAGAACCACTTCGAATATGAAGAGTTCCCAGTATTAGAAACAGTAATTATGGGTCACACGCAACTTTACAAAGTAATGCAAGAGAAAAATGCTATTTACATGAAAGAAGACTTTAGTGATGAAGATGGAATGCGTGCTGCAGAACTTGAAGGTGAGTTCGCTGAGCTTAACGGTTGGGAAGCTGAGTCAGAAGCTGCAATCCTTCTAAAAGGTCTTGGTATTGGTGAAGATCTTCATGACAAAAAATTATCAGAATTGACTGGTGCAGAGAAAGTAAAAGTATTACTTGCTCAAGCATTATTCGGTAAACCTGATATTCTATTACTAGATGAGCCTACCAACCACTTGGACTTAAAAGCGATTCAATGGTTAGAAAACTTCTTAATGAACTTTGAAAATACAGTAATCGTTGTATCCCATGACCGTCACTTCTTAAATAAAGTATGTACGCACATGGCTGATCTTGATTTCGGTAAAATTCAACTTTATGTTGGTAACTATGACTTCTGGTATGAGTCAAGCCAATTAGCTTTAAAATTAACACAAGATGCTAATAAGAAAAAAGAAGAGAAAGTAAAAGAGTTACAAAACTTCATTGCACGCTTTAGCTCAAACGCATCTAAAGCGAAACAAGCAACTTCTCGTAAAAAATTATTAGATAAAATTACATTAGATGATATTAGACCATCATCACGTCGTTACCCATTCGTTGGCTTCACACCTGAGCGTGAAATAGGAAATGACTTATTAACTGTTGAAGGCCTTTCTAAAACAATTGATGGCGAAAAAGTGTTAGATAATGTGTACTTCACTTTAAATAAAGGTGATAAAGTTGCATTTATCGGTCGTAACGATATCGCGATGACAACATTATTTAAAATCCTTATGGGTGAAATGGAGCCAGATAGCGGTTCATTCAAATGGGGTGTTACAACATCTCAATCTTACTTCCCAAGAGATAACTCTAAGTACTTTGAGAACAGTGACTATAACTTAGTTGATTGGTTACGCCAATTCTCTCCACAAGATGAGTCAGAAAGCTTCTTACGTGGTTTCTTAGGCCGTATGTTATTCTCAGGTGAAGAAGTTAAGAAGAACGTTTCTGTATTATCTGGAGGCGAAAAAGTTCGTTGTATGTTATCTAAAATGATGTTAAGTGGTGCGAACGTAATCACACTTGACGATCCAACGAACCACTTAGACCTTGAGTCTATCACTGCATTAAACAACGGTTTAATTGCTTTCAAAGGTACAATGTTATTCACATCTCATGACCATCAGTTCGTACAAACAATTGCAAACCGCATTATCGAAGTAACACCAAACGGTGTAATCGATAAAGAGGCAACTTACGATGAGTACTTAGAAAATGAAGAACTTCAAAAACAAGTAGATGCAATGTACAAAGGTCAATAATATATCATGAAAAAACTCGCTCTTTTTAGAGCGAGTTTTTTTGTCGAGAAAACATAACACCACTGGTAGGGTAAATGAATAATTATTCAAATATAACATTAGTGAACATGAGGGTTTTTCATGTATGGAAGAGATGTAATGAATTTAAGATTTAGTTGAAGTAGGGAAATGTAAGATGAGCGATATAATTAAATAACATTATTTTGTCATGTGAAATATGTACCAAAATTGGAGATAGAATAGTTTGCGAATGAGTTTATAAAGGTATATAGTATGGGATGGCATAATTAGTGGATGAATCTTGGGAGAAAACAGGAAATGTTACAAATTTATTTTGTTAAATAGAAACCAAGGTCAAAATGTTTAAAAAGAAATAGTTGAATAAATACTAGCTTCAAATTATAATTACTAATATTCTTCATATAGTTAAATAAAGATAATCTATTTGAAGAAGAAAATTTGAATAGAGAGACAGACTTATAAAAAATAAGCCTTGGATGATTAAAAGAGGTGGAGAAATGAAACAGTTCTTATTAAAGAGCAAAAGTGTGTTAAGCAATCATTTTGGATTCTTTCTGTTTGCCGTTATTTTATTTTGGCTCAAAACATATGCCGCGTATGTAACGGAATTTAATTTAGGAATTTCAAACACAATCCAAAAATTCTTGCTGTTTTTCAACCCGCTTAGTTCAGCAGTTCTATTTTTAGGACTTGCATTATTTGCAAAAGGGAAACGATCTTATATTTGGTTAATCGTTATCAACTTGTTATTGTCGATTCTTTTATATGCAAACGTAGTATACTATCGCTTTTTCAGTGACTTTATTACGTTCCCGACATTAACACAAACGAATAACTTTGGAGATTTAGGTGGTAGTATTCTTGCGTTGCTACATCTTTATGATCCACTATACTTTTTAGACACGATTATATTAATTGTGTTAGTCGCAACAAAATTTGCAAATCCAAAACCAATTCGTGTTGCGAAGCATAAATTATCTCTAGTATTTGTAGCAGGTATTTTATTATTCAGTGTTAACTTAGGTCTTGCAGAGTCTGACCGTCCTGAATTATTAACAAGAACGTTTGACCGTAATTATATTGTGAAATATTTAGGGGCATACAACTACACAATTTATGATGGAATTCAAAGTGCGAAAGCATCGACAGAACGAGCATTAGCTGATGGCGATAATATGACAGAAGTACGAAATTATTTAACATCAACTTATGCAAGTCCAAATCCTGAGTATTTCGGTAAAGGAAAGGGAATGAACGTAATTTATATTCATTTAGAGTCATTCCAAAACTTCTTAATTGATTACAAATTAAATGGTCAAGAAGTTACACCGTTCTTAAACTCATTTACAAAAGATGCGAATACACTATACTTTGATAACTTCTTCCATCAAACAGGACAAGGGAAAACATCTGATGCGGAGTTTATGTTAGAGAATTCAATGTTTGGTTTACCGCAAGGTTCTGTCTTTACAACGAAATCTCATAATACGTATCAATCAGCACCAGCTATTTTAGGACAACAAGGATACACATCAGCAGTATTCCACGGTAACTACAAAACATTCTGGAACCGTGACGATATTTATAAATCATTTGGTTTTAATAAATTCTTTGATGCGTCATACTACGATATGAATGAAAAAGACGTAGTAAACTACGGATTAAAAGATAAACCGTTCTTTAATGAATCTATTCCGTTATTACAAACGTTGAAACAACCTTTCTATACGAAGTTTATTACGTTATCGAACCATTTCCCTTATCCAATTGATAAGGCAGAAGCAACGATTGAACCAGCAACAACAGGTGATTCATCAGTAGATACGTACTTCCAAACAGCACGCTATTTAGATGAATCTGTAAAAGGCTTCATCGATTACTTGAAACAATCTGGTTTATATGATAACTCAATTATCGTTATGTACGGAGACCATTACGGTATTTCAGATAATCATAACGCAGCAATGTCAAAAGTAATGGGTAAAGAAATGAACTCATTTGAAAATGCACAGTTACAACGTGTACCTTTAATCGTTCGTGTACCAGGAGTGAAAGGTGGCGTACAACATCAATATGGCGGTGAAATTGACGTTCTTCCTACGTTATTACACTTACTAGGTACAGATACGAAAAACTATGTTCAATTCGGTTCAGATTTATTATCACCAGAGCATAAACAAGTCGTTGCGTTCCGTAACGGTAACTACGTAAGCCCAACTGTTACTGCACTAAACGGCAAATACTATGATACAACAACTGGAAAACCTGTAGAATTTACAGATGAAATAAAGAAAAATGAACAAATGGTTCAAAACTCACTAAAATACTCTGACCAAGTCGTAAATGGTGACTTATTACGATTCTACACACCGGAAGGATTCACTCCAGTAGATCGTTCGAAGTATAACTATAACAATCGTGATAAAAACAAAACGAAGGTAAAAACGACTCCGGAAGGGGAAGCTAAATAATAAAAAGCGCTATTCATATGAATAGCGCTTTTTATTTGTAGATATACCATCATTATTAGACAGAACTAGCTGTTGCTTTTTGTTTTGCTTTTCCGAAGAAAACTACACCAACAATGATAATAATGATAAATGTCCATTTAATGAAAGGGTTACTTTCAAAAAATCCAGCAAACCATTTCTCATCTACAATCATTTTTGCAGCAGTATAAGCTAAAACCGCTGCTCCAATCGTAATGATGACAGGAAAACGATCCACCCATTTTAAAATCAATGTACTGCCCCATACGACTACAGGAATAGAAACTAATAGACCAATGATTACTAAAGAAAAGTTACCATGGGCAGCTCCTGCAACAGCGAGTACATTATCAATGCCCATTAACGCATCAGCGATAATAATGGTTTTAATAGCAGACCAAAATCCTTCTTCGGCTTTAATATCATGATTTTTGCCCTCAGCAATCAACTTGTAAGCGATCCATATAAGAAGTATACCGCCAATTAGGAGTAAACCAGGTATTTTTAATAACCAAACGACAACTAAGGTAGCGAGGGCTCTAATAGCGATTGCCCCGACAGTACCCCATATAATAACTTTTTTTTGTTGGTCTTTCGGTAATCTTCTTGCTGCTAATCCAATTACGATGGCATTATCTCCGGCTAACACTAAATCGATTACAATGATGGCAAGCAAGGCAGACAAATATTCAGATGAGAGAAACTCCATATACATATCACTCCTTATGGTTAATATGTGCTAAAGTGTTGATAATATAAAAAGGGTTGAAATTTTATATTCAATCCATAATTTCTTACTATATTTTGATAAATCTGTTTTAATTTCGTATAAGTCGCTTTTGCAATCTTTTTTGTTTTTCGATTCTTTTTCTTAATTTTCGATTCATCTTTTTAATACGGTTTTCTTTTCTACTATCCCAGTTATCACTTCTGATCTCATTAATAGATGTATCTTCCTTAGCGCGAAAACGCCTTACTTTTTTTACGAAGGAAAGGGGGATGTTGCCGATAACACCTTGTTTTTCTAACGAATCCTCTTTACCTAGACACCAATCAGGATGAGATAATAAATAATCGAAATCAAATATTATCTCGTATTTTTTATCCATATATGTATACCATTCATCTAAAGTACACTTATTTTTTGTATGTAAATATATTGATCCATCAGTCATAGCGCAGCACCAATAGTCAAAATAGCTCCATAGTACCCATTCTTTCGGTACATCTAGTGTTAAAATTACCATTTTTGAATTTGTTCTACCCCAAGCTTTATGATTTCGATTTGGGTAATTATTTGCTTCCCAGACCCAAATAGGATAGTTACCTTCGTAATGAGGCAATCTTGTTTTAGCAACGCGCACCATCCAGTCATATGAATATAAATCGTCTGGATCGATGAATTCTTTATTACCTTCTAAATAACCAAGTTTCTTAAATTGTTTCCAAGCTTCTTCAGTTTGTACTGTATATACGATCATATGGCACCTACTTATTTAAACTAAATTTTAGTATAACATGTGATTTTGAATTTTTATTGATATTAGAGAAGGGGGAATTTGAGTCGAATATACGAGGAGTAATTCCCAAAACGACAAAAAGACTTGATTCCCAGCTAAAGGGAATCAAGTCTTTTCATTACATACGATTATCATGCCAGAAGTTTAATGGGAAATGTTCGTTCTCATTATATGCTTCTAATTCATATCCTTTTTCTTTCAGTCCTTTAATAATTCCAGGTACTGCTTTTACTGATTGTGGATGAATATCATGCATAAGGATAACTTCTGTTGGATTTGTAGCACCATGTAACACGTTCTCTACAATTTTAGCAGATGCAGCATCAACTTGCATTTTGTTGTATTTCCAGTCTAAAGAATCAATTGTCCAATCCCAAACTTTTAAGCCATTTTCTACAACTTTGTTGCGAAGAGCTTCGTTTAATCCTGGCATAGAGCCGTAAGATGGACGAGTTAATACTGGTGATTTACCTAAAACACCAGCGATTAAGCCTTGGTCTTCCTTCATTTCATCTACGTAATGACCTTCTGTGTAAAGTTTCTTGTAGTTATGAGTCATACTGTGCATCCCAACGTAGTGGCCTTCAGCATCTTCGCGTTTTACAAGATCAGGGAAAGCTTTTACGTTTGAACCAATTAGGAAGAATGTTGCTTTTGCATTTTCTTTCTTTAACATATCTAAAAGCTCAGCTGTGTATTTTCCAGGACCATCATCAAATGTTAAATAAGCGACTTTTCTAACTTGCCCGTTATAATGTTTAGGAGCTTCTTTCGGAGCAAGAGATGTTTGAATCTCACTTACAAGTTGAACAGATTTTGCTTCATCCTCTGTACTAGCTAGAGCAGTATGTACTGATCCCAAAGCCGCTTCGTATGTGAATAATACCCCCGCACAAACTAACATAGCCCTTTTTACTAAAGTTGTCATTCGAATTCCATTGTGCATAATTTTCCTTCTCTCTATAAAAGTTCTACTCTACTATATTAGCAATTATAGGTAGGGAAATGCAAAAAAACTTTTTTACAAGTGTAAAAAAGTTTACTCAAAAGTATGCAAGATTTTATATCAATTGCAGTTTTGAAAAATAGGATGAATTTAAACTTTATTATTTAAACTTTCAATCATCAAATTTAAATCTTCTAATAAGGATGCATGCGCTTTTTTAGGAGAACCTGTATCAAAGGGAGGCTGAGGGTCGTATTCTAACATGAGTTGAACTGCTTTGCTTTTTTCATCTCCAAATTCCCAAGCTATTAACTGAAGGGCCATATCAATACCTGCAGATACACCAGCAGCTGTTATAATTTTTTCATGGCGCACGAATCTCTCTTCAGTTGGAATAGCTCCGAGAGAACGAAGTAAGTTAAAACAGCTCCAATGACTAGTAGCATTAACACCATTTAGTAGACCAGTAGCACCTAAGATTAAGGAGCCCGTACATACAGTTGTAGTCCACTTTGTCGTTTTATGTATTTGGAGAATCCAATTAAGAGTTTCTTCATCCTTCATAAGTTGTGTAAAGTTTGGTGGACGACATCCGGGAATAATAAGAATATCTGCTGAAGTAATTTCATTAAAATTGTAATCAGCATGTAAATAGCCCATTTTCGAATCTAATTTTATTAATCCCTTCGTTTTAGCAACAAATTTTATGTTGTTGTTGCTTTCTGCAGCAAATACTTCGTATGGACCAATAGCATCTAATGCAGTAATTCCATCATAGAGCATAATAACGATTTCCATTAAAACCTCTCCTTTATTTGTTACGAATTGAATCTAGTAACGATAAGGAAGATAAAATTATTGAATATTCTTTTATCGTTACTTTAAATATACTATACCCCTAATGTGTATCGCTTAGTGCAACTTTGTCAAAGGTGTGACAAAATCTATGAATAGGTTCATTTATTTTGAAAAGATGTATTCACTTATTTAATGGGTAAAAGTTTAATTTACTTGGAATTTCTATTAAAAACGATATGCAACTTTCACAGAAAGAAGAAATGAAAAATATAGTACTTAGGCTAAAGTCTTAAAACGAAAGGAGACTAATCATACTTTCGTATCATTTCATTTTCGTTCCAATTATTGATTCGAATATTTTTGTTTTTTATTAAAATATTGGTAAAGAAACAATTACATGAAAAAAGGAGTGGGAATATGGATAATTATATTTGCACTACATGTGGAGTACAGTATCCCGAAAATGAAGAAGCACCTTCTCGCTGTAAAATTTGTAATGAGGAAAGACAATATGTTAATCCAATTGGGCAGTCATGGACAACATTAGAAACGATGCAAAATAGCAATTTATACAAAAACGAAATAATAAAAGAAGAAAGCGGTTTGTATAGCATTACTACTAAACCTAAATTTGCGATTGGACAAACAGCATTTTTAATACAAAGTAAAACTTTAAATGTTATGTGGGATTGCATTAGTTATTTAGATGATAAAACGATACAACGTATATATGATTTAGGTGGTATTCAAGCAATAGCACTTTCTCATCCACATTATTACTCTACACAAGTTAAATGGGCGGAAACATTCAATGTACCTATTTATATTCATGAAGATGATAAAGAGTGGGTGGTTCGTCCGAGTAAGCAAATTAAATTTTGGTCTGGGGAGCATCTGATATTATCGGAAGAACTTACATTGCATCGTTTAGGAGGCCATTTTAAGGGTGGAACTGTTATACATTGGAAAGACGGTAATGAAGGGAAAGGTATTTTGTTATCAGGTGATATTATACAAGTAGTTTCGGATCGAAAATGGGTAAGTTTTATGTATAGTTATCCCAATCTCATTCCATTACCAGCGAATAAAGTTAGAGATATGGCAGAGAAGGTAAAAGATATCCAATTTAGTCGACTATATAATGCATTTCATGGTGTGGTGGAAGATGCGAATAAAGCTGTACAAAGATCTGCTGATCGGTATATAAAGGCCCTGCAAGGAGAACTATTTCATACGTAATAGCTTGTAATTCATCTCTATATTTATATAACTAATTTTATATGAATTTTATACTAAAGTCCTATTGTTTATTAACTAATAGGTCTTTCAACTTAGGAAGTTCACACTAATGAGGGATGTTAAAGGGAATATATGTAACCTATACTAATTACTATAAAGCTTTGGAAAATGAAAAGGAGGAGATTTGCATGAAGAATTGGGTTCAATTTAGAATTGCAAGACCAACAGATAAATTTGAAGAAGTGATAAGTTTTTATGAAACAGGATTAGGTTTAAAACGTATAGGGGAATTTCACAATCATGAAGGATATGATGGGGTTATGTTTGGCTTACCAGATGAAGAGTATCATTTGGAGTTTACTACACATGTTAATGGAAGTCCATGTCCGGCACCGACAAAAGATAATTTACTAGTTTTTTATATGCCTATTAAAGATGAAATTGAAAAGATAGTGAATCGATTAAGTAATATGGGCTATCATGAGGTAGAACCTGAAAACCCGTATTGGATAGAGAAAGGAACCACAATAGAGGATCCAGACGGTTGGAGAATTGTGCTTATGAATGCATCTGAATAAGAAAACTATTTTCATATGAAATAGAGTGTAACAAAATGATTTAGACATAAATCCCTACAGTGTTTGTAGGGATTTTTATATAAGAAATTTTTATTGAGAGAGTTATTAAAATGTAGAAAGTATTTTGGCTAAGAACAAATGTAATAAACATAATTTATGAAGGAGGTATAAAAGTATGATAGTAAACCATTTTGAAGAGTTTTCTAAACATGTTGGAAATACACCTCTCGTGAAATTAGAATGCAAAGAAACGAAGGACCTTTCTATCTATGCTAAATGTGAATGGCATAACCCTACAGGGTCAATTAAGGATAGGGCGGCACTTGGAATGATTAATAAATATTTACAAGAAGCGGACAAAAAACAAAATATTTTAGAGTATAGTGGTGGAAGCTTAGCGAGGTCAATTGGGTGTATTTGTAATTATTTAGGGATTCAATGCACGTTAGTTTTAAGTTCTGGAACCGGTAAATCTCTCTTAAATGAACTTGATCGTTATGGTGCTAACGTAATCTTAGTTGATAAATATAAAGGGTTCTACGCAGTAATTAAGAAAACAATAGAGATTAGCAAACAAAAGCCAGAATTATACTTTTTATTCCAACATTATAATAATGCAAATCTAGTAAGTCATATAGAAGGTACAGGGCGAGAAATTATTGCACAAATGAATGGAAAACCAATACATGCATGGGTAGCATCTGCTGGTACTGGTGGAACTCTAATGGGAGTCTATACAGCAATAAAGAATTATACAAAAAATGTTGAACTACATTTAGTAATGCCTGCTGAATTGCCTTATGGTTCGGAACAACCACCAAATGATTTAAAGAAATATGCTGGATCAGGTGGGTTCGGCTTAGGAAAGAAACAACATTTCATAGAACAGGAAGAAAATTTGATAGAAAAACAATGGACTTATTCATATGAAGATACCCTGTATGAAATGGCACGTTTTTACAAAGATACTGGTATAAAAATAGGAACTTCTGCGGCAGCGAATTTATTAGCAGCTAAACAAATTGGGAAAGAAAAAGGTGCGAATTTTAATGTAGTTACAGTTTTTCCGGACGCAGGGTCAATAGAAGAGTGGTCAGATGTAAAAAATTTAGTTGAAAAAATAGGTGATTGAGAGGACCATTAAAAGTTCTTTCGTAGTTTATATCTTATTCTACGCAAAATTGATACCATCAAAAAACTGTATGTTTAACATGTACAGTTTTTTAATGGTATAGCTGTGCAATGTTTAGAAATTTCACATACCGTATTTTAAAAATAAATATAGGAAAAACAAAAAGTAATGTAGAATATATCGTACATACATATATACAGTCAACATAAAAGATAAAGAGGTGGGTATATGTTACTTGAGGAAGTAATGCAGCAACTAGAGGAATATGGAACAGAACAAAATCGAAAAACGTATAAAAACCACGGAGCGAAAGAGCCATTATTCGGAGTTAGTTTTGCGAATCTAAAATTGTTAAAAAAGAAAATAAAAAAAGATCACGATTTAGCAGTTGAATTGTGGGAAACAAAAAATATGGACGCGATGACATTAGCAACTTATATTTTAGACCCAAAGAATATAACAGCAGAACAGCTTAATAGTTGGGTTCAGGATGTTGATTATTACTGTTTAATGGATGTTTTTATGACATCTATATGTACTTCGCCAATTGCAATAGAAAGAATGGAAGAGTGGACAAAGTCTAATGATGAATGGATTGGAAGAGCTGGCTGGTCTTTATTAGCAAATATATCGATTAAAAATAAAGCGTTACATGATGATTTCTTCTCTCCATACTTAGAAGAGATTAAAGAAAATATACATAATGAAAAAAATAGAAAAAAAGAAGCGATGAATAGTGCTTTAATCGCAATAGGAATTCGTAATGAAGACTTAGAGCGACAAGCGATTGAAATTGCACGTGAAATTGGAAAAGTAGAGGTTGATCACGGTACAACATCATGTAAAACACCAGATGCAGAAAGCTATATAAAAAAAGCGAGAGAAAGAGCTGAAAAAAAGAAAATGAAATAAGAAAAGAGGAACGGCTATGAAACCCATTGAAGCAGCACAAAGCATAATTACATCACAATTTCCGAATTGTGATGTAGCTTTACTCGGTGGAAGCGTTGCACGAGGAGAAGCGACAAAAACATCTGACCTTGATATTGTAATAGTTGACCAAAGTTTAACTTCTTGTTATAGAGAATCTTTCTATAGTAATGGATGGCCTGTTGAGGTGTTTGTTCATAATTTTACAACATATAAAACCTTTTTCAAAATGGATTGTGATCGAGGGAGACCGTCGTTACCACAATTAGTTTCAGAAGGGGTTGCATTAAAAGGGGAAAAGGAAATTGTTGAGAAATTAAAAAAAGAAGCGAATGATTTACTACATAAAGGACCAGCTAAATGGACCGAAGAAACGATTAAGCAGAAGCGATATTTTATTACGGATACTTTAGATGACTTTATTGGTGCAACAAAAAGAGAAGAAGAATTGTTTATCGCTAATTTATTAGCGGATTTAGTACATGAATATGTATTAAGAGTAAATGGTAGGTGGCTTGGGAGTTCAAAATGGTTTATTAGAGTGCTAAGAAGATATGATGAGCAATATGCAAACAAATTTGTAGCGGCTTTTGATCATTTTTATAAAACGGGAGAGAAAAATGAATTAATTCATTTTATAGAAATGACGTTAGAACAGTATGGTGGAAGAGTGTTCGAAGGATTTTCTATTGGTAAATAAAAAGGGGAGAGAAAAATGAATGTACCATATGTTCAATTAAGAGAATTGACACTAGATGATGTAGAAGATCGCTATCAATGGTCGTTAGATAGCGATGTAACAAAGCATTTAGTCGTACCAGACCAATATCCTCCGTTCACTCGTGGAGATACGAGAATCTGGATTGAAGCTTGTATAAGCCGAAAAAATGGTTATGAACAAAGGGCGATCGTTACTGAGAAAGGTATACATATTGGATGGGTAGACCTTAAAAATTTTGATAAAACAAATAAAAATGCAGAACTAGGAATTACGATTGGAAATAAAGACTATTGGGGGAAAGGATTTGGAATGGCAGCTCTAAACAGCATGTTACAAATAGGTTTTTCCCAGTTTGAATTGGAGAAAATTTGGTTACGTGTAGATGAAGATAATACACAAGCTAAAAAGAGTTATGAAAATGCCGGATTTGTATGCGAAGGGTTAATGAGAAATGATCGATTGAGACAGGGGAAGTTCATTCATCGCTATCGTTACAGTATATTAAAAGAAGAGTATGAATCAAAAAATAATAACCTATAAAAATATTATGTCAATTAAAAAGGGGAAGATAAAATGATTCGATTACTTACAAAAGCGGATGCAAAACAATATTGGGAGTTACGTTTACAAGCACTACAAGTAAATCCAGAAGCATTTGTAACGACTTATGAAGAAGCAGTACGTCAAGAAAACCCTCTTGAACGCGTTGCGGGTAATCTTTCATCCAACAGTAGTTTTACATTTGGTGCTTTTAATAATAAAAATCGTTTAGTTGGGGTTGTTACTTTATTAACAGAAGAAAAGGACGCATATAAGCATAAAGGGCATATCGTTGCAATGTATGTAGATACTGAAAATCGAAGAAGTGGTCTTGCACGTGATTTAATACGTAAAGCAATTGAAAGGGCAAAAGAGATGAAGCTAGAGCAATTGAACTTAGGGGTTGTGTCAACGAACGAACCAGCCAAACGATTATATGAATCAATGGGATTTAAAACGTACGGAATTGAAAAAAAGGCTATAAAAATGAATGGTGTGTATAGTGATGATGAACATATGGTGTTGTTCTTTTAAGAGAGGAAGTTTTGTATGAAAAAGGGGAAAATGCGACTATAAGATGGGGAGTTTGGCATATAGCAGATCATAATCGGTATCATCAAGCACATATAAGTCGATTGAGGAAATTATATAGAGAATATAAACTGCATATTCTTTAATTTTTGAATAAACAAACGCCCCTAAATAATAATTAAAGGAGGCGTTTATTTTTATTCGTTTGTTTTTCTTCCCAAGCTATCATTAAATTTTTATGATAATTTTTTGGTTTTTCAATAGAAAACCAGTAAATTGAATGTGCAATAGTTGGTAGCCATCTTTTATGGCAGATTCGTATATTTTCATGGTGAGTATAGTGGGTCGAGATTAAGGTAGATTTTGACCCTTAAAAATTTTGGTATGTAATATCCTCGATTTCATACCAATACACTTTATTCCCATGCAAATCTACTACAATTCCTTTATCATCCCAATAGGAACCTATATCGTTTGCACGTGTTTTCCATAAGGTTAGGGCATACTTTAGTAGCCATAAGGAGAAAAATATTGAAATAATTCCTAGTAAATCAAATTCTTCCATTAAAGATAAAACACTTATTAGAAGGAAAACAACTCCGAAAGAAAGTACAAATAAAATAGATTGTATAGAGGCTCTGTATATTTTCAGTGTTATCACATCCATAGAAGTAACTTATTTTTAAAATTATTTCTGTTTAATGTTTTTATATTAAGTATAATAAATGAATGAATGTATGTATTATTATCTTTTTCATTGCAAGTGAATGGAAAGTGAAATGTAAGTTTGTATGTAGATTTTTCATCGCGTATACTAAAATATATGTTATAGAGATTAAAAATTAAATACAAGGGGTTTTACGATGAAAGCAATTGTTATAGGGATACTGGCATCATTTTTCTTTGCCTTTACCTTTGTTTTAAACCGGGCAATGGACTTAGAAGGTGGAAGCTGGATTTGGAGTGCATCATTACGGTATTATTTTATGGTTCCAATGCTATTACTTATTGTTATGTATAGAGGGAACTTAAAGCAACTCTTTCAATATATGAAAAACAATCCGAAAGAATGGTTAGTATGGAGTATCGTTGGATTTGGTCTCTTTTATGCACCGCTTAGTTTTGCTGGAGCGTTCGGACCAGGTTGGCTCGTTGCATCAACATGGCAAATTACAATCGTTGCAGGGATTTTGTTAACACCATTTTTTGCGGTGGATCCACTACATAAAAAACTTCCGATGAAGGAATTAGTTATGTCGGGCATTATTTTATTCGGTGTTGTTCTCATGCAAGTAGAACATGCTTCTTCATTAGGTATTCGTGAAACCGTTTTATGTGTAGTTCCTGTACTTATTGCAGCATTTGCGTATCCTCTTGGAAATCGAAAAATGATGCAAGTTTGTAAAGGGGAATTAGATGTATTTCAGCGAGTACTCGGTATGACATTAGCAAGTTTACCATTTTGGTTTTTATTATCTGGTTACGAAGTATCAACTGGCGGATTACCGTCAAGTAACCAAGTTTTTCAATGTTTTATTGTAGCAGTTAGTTCTGGGTTAATCGCGACAATATTATTTTTCTTTGCAACAGATCTTGTAAAAGATGATCCACAAAAACTAGCAACAGTGGAAGCGACGCAGTCTGGTGAAGTTTTATTTGCGCTAGTAGGAGAGCTGATATGGTTATCTGCACCAATTCCGTCATCTTTATCTTGGGTTGGTATGAGTCTCGTTATTATTGGAATGATACTTCATAGTTATGTAGCTGTCGTTGTAAAAAAAGAAGAAAAAATAACGGCGTAATGAGATTAGCTCTTTTTATTAAGAGTTAGTCTTTTTTCATAGAAAGGGATGAAAATATGAATTTACAGCGTGTTGAACAAATTGAAAAAGATTCAATATTAAATGTGCTACAATATGCCGTCGGTCCAAATGAAATAAGCTTAAAGAAGGCAGTAATATTTTATCAAAGTAATAAAGGGACTTTGTACAAATATGAAGAAAAAGCTTGTATAGGTATTGAAGTAATCGGAGCAACTAAAGCACGAGTATGTCATATAGCAGTGGCTTCAGATTATCGTCAAAAAGGAATTGCACTGCAAATGATTAAAGAAGTGGTAAGGATATATCAATTGACTTATATAGAAGCAGAGACAGACGATGGGGCGGTAGAATTTTATAAAAGAATTGGTTTTCAAGTTAAAAGTTTAGGAGAAAAATATATGGAAATCGAAAGATTTCATTGTTATTTGGAAAAATAGTATAAAAATATGCATATGGAGTATAGCTTGAAAAAATAAGATTTACATTTTTCTTCATTTAATAAAACTCTCGCTTATCATTCTCTACGATTTTAATAGAGTTTTGAGGCTTCAGTACACCCATATACATATTTTTGTAGTAATGAATATGATTAAGTTAAAAATTAAGAAAAATATGATAATATATTTATATAAAAGTTTAAATTTACGTGGCTAGTGAGGGAACCAATATGAAAATGAATGAAATAGTAGCAAGCACACAATTTCCAAATACAATCGAAACAATAACAAAAGATTTAAAAGCATTAGGAATCGAAAAAGGAATGACAATTATCGTTCATTCATCGCTAAGTTCTATCGGATGGATATCTGGTGGTGCGGTTGCCGTAGTAGAAGCATTAATGAAAGTTGTTACGGAAGAAGGAACGATAATAATGCCAACGCAATCTTCGGATTTGTCCGATCCGAAACATTGGTCAAGACCACCTGTACCGGAAGACTGGTGGCAAATTATCCGAGATAACGTCCCTGCATTTGATTCACGTATAACCCCAACAAGGGGAATGGGTGAAATAGTTGAATGTTTTCGTACATATCCGAATGTAGTACGTAGTAATCATCCGTTAGGAAGTTTTGCTGCATGGGGAAAACATGCAGTAGAAATAACAATGAACCATTCATTATCAATGAGCTTTGGAGAAGAATCTCCATTAAGAAAAATATACGATTTAGACGGGTACGTATTATTAATTGGTGTTGGATATGATTCAAATACGTCTGTTCATTTATCCGAGGTGCGTACTGGTGCATGTGAGTTAATACAAGTAGGAGCACCTATTATAGAAAACGGTGAAAGAGTGTGGAAAGAGTTTGTTGAAATGGATTACGAATCTGAGAAGTTTGTAGAAATTGGTGTTGAGTTTGAGCGAAAAGGAACTGTAAAAAATGGGAAGATAGGGAATGCAACGTGTCGTCTAATGAAACAGCGTGATATAGTTGACTTTGGAACAGAATGGTTTCGTAAGAAAAATTAGTAAGGGATGGTTACAATGAAAGGGAAAAAGGTATTAATTACGAGCGGTGGTTGTCTAGAAAAATGGGATCAAGTACGCGGGCATACGAATATGGCTAAAGGTACAATCGGAAGGATAATCGCAGAAGAACTTCTAGCTAAAGGGGCACATGTTATATATTTACACGGTTATTTTGCGGAGAAACCGAGCGATGTACATAGAGGGTTAGAATTACATCCATTTGAAGGGATTGTTGATTTACAAGATAAAATGAAAAGTATCATCACACATGAAAAGGTTGATGCGGTTATTATGGCAGCGGCTGGATCAGATTGGATTGTGGAGAAGATCTGTGATCAAGATGGTAATGTTCTTAATATGAACGGAAAAATTTCAAGTGATATTGCACCGATTATTCACTTTCAAAAGGCTCCAAAAGTATTAAAACAAATAAAAGAATGGGACCCAGAAACAGTACTTATTGGTTTTAAACTTGAAAGTGATTTAAATGAAGAAGAACTGTTTGAAAGAGCGAAAAATAGAATGAAAGAAGCAAGGGCGAATGTAATGATTGCGAATTCACCACATTCTTTATATTCGCGCGGAGCTGTGCATTATGTAATTGGACAAGATGGTAAAGGGAAGTTGTGTAATGGGAAAGATGAAACAGCGAAAGAAATTGTCAAAAGCTTAGAGGTATTATGTAATCGTGTCACTGCTTTTTAAAATTAAGTTTTTAGATAAGAATGAATCCGCATAGTAATAAGTAAGCGAAACTTTAATTGGTGGGAATTTTACTTTTACACGAATGTGAAGCGTATATCAATCAAGAGCTATACACAGAATAATTGGTGAGGAGTGGATTCTATGGAACATTTATTAAAGCAAGCTATTAAACTTAGAAACGAAAAGAAATATGCGCAGTCTAAAGAGATGCTTATAGGATTAACAAACTTTACAAAGGATGCAGAAGTACTGTATCAGTGTGCGTGGATACATGATGTAATGGGGCTAGAAACAGAAGCAGTTCCGTATTATGAGCAGGCAATCGCAAATGGACTTGATGGCGAATCCCTTTGCGGTGCTTATATTGGTCTAGGAAGTACATATCGTTGTATAGGGGAATATGAAAAGGCAATTACAGTATTAGAAGCTGGGGTGAAAAAATTCCCAGAGAACGATCCGATGAAAGTATTTTTATCATTAGCAAAATATAACGTAAACGATCACGAGTCAGCGATGAAATTATTACTTGAAACTGTCGTGAAAGTAGAGGAAGTAAAAGAATTTGAACGTGCCATTTCATTTTATAAAGACCACTTAAATGAGGTTTTTAAATAAAGGAGTGAACGTATGAATGTTACACTATCGCGAAGGCGAAAAGGTATTTGGATTGGACTCGTCTCTTTAATTATGCTATCAAACTATTTATTGTATGCTCTTCCAATAGTACCAGCTGCGCCGAAAGAAGTTGTACTTGGGTCATTATTAGATTGCATGTTTGTCATTCCAATCATCACGTATTTCTTCATTATTCGAAAAAGGTACTCGTTAACGTATATAGTTCCTGTTGTAATAGCTGGTTATATTTTTGCAAGATTTATTATTCCAAGTGACTATTTACAAGATTTTTCATACGTTTCTTATATTATAGTTGCAGGAGAAATTGCTTTTGTATGTTTAGAGTTATTCCTTCTATATAAAATTGTTAGAAAGCTTCCTACCATAATAAAAAAATATAAAGAATATAAAAGTGAGTACTCTTCATTTTCTTATGCAATTGATGCTGCGTTTGACGCTACTATGAAAAGAAATAAATTAATAGATATCATTGTAACGGAGTGTAAGTTAATCTATTATGCATTTTTATCGTGGCGTGAAAAAGTACCAGAAGGTGAATACGTATACTCATATCACAAAAAGACTGGTGCAATAGGTGTATATATCATGATCATCCATGCGACCTTAATAGAAAGTATTGGTTTTCATTATTTGCTACACCAGTGGAATCCAGTAATAGCACGGATTTTACTTATTTTAAATGTATACGCGATGATTTATTTTATAGCTGAAATACAAGCGATGCGTAAAAATCCACTTAACGTAACAGAAGAACAAGTAATCATTCAAATTGGATTAGGAAAGAAAATTGTTATACCATTTACACAAATTGATAATATTGCGTTCTACAAGGGTGATGAATTGCTAACGGCAAAAGAAGGGAAACAGGTATTGGATGCAACTGTTATGGAGTTCATAAAAGAACCTGCTACTTTTGAAATAACATTAAAAGAGCCAGTGAAAGCACAGTTGTTATATGGATTTTCTAAAACAGTAAGTCGTGTGCACTTAAATGTTGATGAAGAACGAAAATTTTATGATGCGGTTAAGGAAAAGTTAAAACATGAGTAATAGTGCTGTTAGTTACATAAAAACAAATAAGCTTCCGTTAGAAGTGAAAAAATATGAAACATGGATAGTGAAAAACTCTTTCTAAATAAGAAGGAGTTTTTCTTGTGTACTTGTATAAATCATTATATAAAAAACTATATACTTCTTTATCGTTAGATAAATGGATATAATTGAGGATAGAACTAGTATAAGGGGAAACAAAATAATGAATAAGTTACTTACATCGAAAGGTGAAATTATAGAAAGAAAAATCCGATATAACTCAACAATAGTAGATCACAATTGCTTATTACTTGAAAAGCAATCACAAAGTATCGTTTTATTTCACGAGGTGCAGTATTCATTTACAATGATTGCAAATGATACTAAGTTAACAATTCCAAAAGGGAGTTATACAATCGCATATTACTGGAAAGATTGTCCGTACAATTTATACGTATGGAGAGATATAAAAGGGAAGTATTTAGGTTCCTATTTTAATATCGTAAAAAATACACAAATAAAAGACGAAGTGGTTTCCTTCGAAGATTTAATCATCGATATTATGGTACTTCCTAATGGAGAATACTTCATATTAGATGAGGATGAATTACCAGAACCATTAGGGAATTTCGAAGGTGGTTATGTGAAGAAAGCTCTTTATGGACTGAAAGAAATCATTCAAAAAGAGCTTCCACAAATAGTTTTGGAGACAGCCAGGGTGCAGAAGAACTAAAATTTAATTACATAAATATTTTGAATGGAAATGAGTAGTCTCAAGTTATATGATCTAACTTTTTTGATAAATCTAAGGTTAGTAGCATATTTCTTGAGATTACTTTTTTTGTAGAAATTTCGTTGCTTAGTTATTAAATGGATTTTAAATTTATGAAATAAGATTGACTGAATAAAGTTCAGTCGTTTATGATTGAATCAGATTCAGTCGCAGGAAAAACAAAGTAGGAGATGACCTATGAAAAGAATATCAAAAGAACCAGATATAAGACGGCAAGAGTTAATGGATATTGGTTTTGAACTATATATGAAAAATGGTATGAAAGGATTTGGCATAAAAGATGTTGTGAATCATGCAGGTGTAGCAACGGGCTTATTTTATTATTACTTCAAGTCTAAAGAGATTTTTGTTGATGAAGTTTTAAATGACTGTATTGTGAAAAATATGGAGTTAATTGAAGAAATACTTGTTTCAAATGAACGGTCTGTCATGCAAAAGATGAAAGATTCACTAGATATATTTTGGACATTTATTGAAAAGTTAGCACCCTATAAAAATGTGAGTTCGTTTCAGACGGAACAACATTTTCAACTGGAACAGAAATTATTCGCACGTATGCAACCGTTAATTAGACAAGTAATTGAAGAGGGAGTAAACATAGGGGTTTTTTATACTGATAACTCATTATTAGCTTCTGGGTTTATTCTATACGGTCTTAGTAGTATTGCTCATTCAGAAGTAAAGTTGAATCTAGATACAAAACAAGAAATGGTTAATTTAGTATTAACTACACTACGATACAATCAAAAGGAAGGAGAAAGTTTATGAAAATTATTATCGATGGAAATAATATCTCACAAGAGCAACTTATAGAATGGAAAAGAGAACGGATAAAAAAAGTATTATATACATTAGGACATAAAGAGCTTGAAATAAATGATACAGACGTCATGATAAAACAGCTAACGGAAATAAAGTTGCGATATACATACAATGAAATGTACGAAAAGTTGAAATCAAAACTTAGATTAAGTGCAATAGGTATGCGTATCTGTACTCTTTTATCTGGTGATAGACGAAAATTTTCGAAAACTAGTATTTATTTAGACGGGATTACAGCAGAAGTAGCTATACATGGAATTGATAGTTTGATGCTTGAACAATCACGTGAAAATAACAAAGTGAATTTATCTGCTTGTCCTGATCACTATGTACTAAGACCCTTTGGGGAAAATGAATTAGAGGTTATCGAAACTACTGGTAATTCTCCGTTTCCAGTTCAATTTTTCATTGTTTTTGGTGACGAAACCGGATTGAAAACACCGAGAGATAAATCTTATCAATACCAATCAACAGGTGTTGCACGTATGAAAGATGGTACTACTATTGGTGGAGTTCGACATCAATTTAAAGATACTGATACAGGGATAGAAGTAAGTCTAGTTGTTGAGTTCCCAGCCCTTTGTCCTAATAGTCTAATTAAATCCCATCAAATGCATTTAGCGTGTGAGTTTTCTTATTGGTTACAGTGGATTAAAAATCAGAAAAAATAGTAAGTAAATGATATCGTTCAAATAAACAACAGTAAAAATATTTAAACGAATCATATGTATGTTTTGATAAAACCCAGTTGACTTATCGGAAATATTTGTATAATATGTACTTAATTCCATAACGTATTGCTGATTGGAGAAACCAAAGGCATTTTATCTGTTGATAAAATGCCGTTGGTTTTTTTATTGCACAAATACTGAATCTGTTCATTTATATGAATCATTTTAAGGAGGGGAAGAAATGACTGTTTCAATTGATGGGGTATCAAAATATTTTTTGAAACAAACTGGTACTGTTCAAGTATTAGAGAATATTAATTTTCAATTAGAGAAAGGGGACTTTGTTACAGTAATTGGTCCGAGTGGGTGTGGAAAAAGTACATTACTAAAAATTGTTGCAGGTCTAGATAATGATTTTGAAGGGGAAGTTGTTATTGATGGGGAGTCTATCTTAAAACCGAGTAAGAAACAAGGTTTTATTTTTCAAGAACATAGGCTTTTTCCGTGGTTAACGGTTGAAGAAAATATAGCGGCAGATTTGTCGTTAAAAGATAAGTATGTGAAAGATAAGGTGAGAGAATGGGTTGAAATCGTTCGGTTAGATGGCTTTGAAAAATCGTATCCGAAAGAAATTTCAGGCGGGATGTCACAACGTGTTGCGATAGCGAGAGCGTTATTAAGAGATCCGAATGTATTATTACTTGATGAACCTTTTGGAGCGCTAGATGCTTTTACTCGAAGTCATTTGCAAGAAGTATTGCTAAATATTTGGGAGCAGAAAAAAACAACAATGATATTCGTTACACATGATATAGACGAAGCGATATATCTTTCAAACCGGATCATCATTATGAATGCAAAACCAGGGAAAATACATAAAGTGATTGAAAATAATTTACCTTATCCGCGAAATAAAACTGCTCAATCGTTCCAACAACTTCGAACGAAAGTATTACAGCAGTTTGAATATGGAGGATTGATTCAAACAAGTATATAGGAAAAGGGTGATTTTATATGTATAAAAAATTTAAAGTTCTTTCTTTTGCTTTAGCTATATCAATGTTTTTATTAGGATGTGAAAAAAGTACAGCAAGTAGTAAGAAAGAAGATGTAACAATACAAATTGGTATACAGCAAGGATTAAGCCCGCTATTACTAGCAAAGAAAAAGGGATGGTTTGAAGAGGAGTTTAAAAAAGAAGGAGTTAAAGTGAAATGGACAGAGTTCCAAAGTGGACCTCCTTATTTTGAAGCAATCGCATCAAACCGGTTAGACTTTGGTGAAGTAGGGAATTCTCCAGTCATTTCAGCGCAAGCAGCAGGTATTGGATTTACGGAAATCGCCAATACAAGTTATGCGAGAAAAGGAACTGGAATTCTCGTTCAAAAAGATAGCAAGATTGCGAGTGTAAAAGATTTAAAAGGTAAAAAAATTGCAGTAGCAAAAGGAAGTAGTGCCTTTAATTTATTATATCGAGCGCTTGATAAAGAAGGTATTGATGTAAAAGATGTAAATGTCATTCAATTACAACCAGATGAAGCGCAGCCTGCATTCGAATCAGGATCAGTAGATGCATGGGCGATTTGGGACCCTTTCATATCATTACATACGTTAAATAAAGGTGCGAAGGTGGTTGCAGACGGTGAAACATTAAATGTCTCTTCACCAGAATTTTTAATTACGAGGACAAAATTTGCGAAAGAACATCCAGAATTAGTTGAGAAATTCCTCAAAGTTTATGAGAAAGCACGTGTATGGCAAGATGCTAACTTAGATGAAGCAATAAAAGTGTACACTTCTGTAAAAAAGATAGATGCAGAGATTGTAAAAGAAGTGTTTAATCACGACAAACCAATTTTAGTTCCGGTAACTAAGGAAATAATAGCAGAACAACAAAAGACAGCGGATTTTCAATATAAGCTCGGTTCTATAAAGAAAGAAATTAAGACGGAAAAAGTTGTAGATAATTCTTTCGTAGAAAAAGCATTGAAAGCGAAGTGAAAAGAGGTTTTGTAAAGTGGAAAATACGAAAGCTGTTATGAAACCAGCGAGTATAACGATTAAGAAAAATGGCATAAAGAAGGTACGAAAGTTAAATGTAAAAGTTTTAGTAAGGGCGATTACTATACCGGTTATTATATTAATAATTTGGCAGTTGGCTGGCGTATTCGGTCTTGTTTCTAAAACAGTTTTACCAACACCATTAGATATTTTTCTAGCGTTCCAAGAGCTTATTAAAACAGGAGAGTTATTCGGCCATTTAAGTATTAGTGTATTCAGGGCTGCGGCTGGTTTCATTATTGGTGGGGGCTTAGGAATCATTTTAGGAACGATTGTTGGATTTTCAACGAGAATTGAGCAATATTTAGACCCATCTGTGCAAATGTTAAGAACTGTCCCTCATTTAGCTGTTGCGCCGCTTTTCGTATTATGGTTCGGTTTCGGTGAAACATCGAAAGTGCTATTAATTGCAGATGGTGCATTTTTTCCTTTATACGTGAACGCATTTTTAGGTATTAGAGGTGTGGATTCAAAGTTATTTGATGTTGCGAGAGTATTAGAGTTTAGCAAAAGAAAACTAATTACGAAACTAATTTTACCATCTGCATTGCCTAACCTTTTACTAGGAGCAAGGTTATCGTTAGGTGTTGCATGGGTGAGTTTAGTAGTAGCAGAACTTATGGGATCTACAGAAGGTATTGGTTATATGATTATGGATGCAAGGCAATTTTCAAATACAGATATCGTATTTGTCGGCATAATTATCTTTGCATTTGTTGGGAAGTTTTCTGACTCTCTAGTACGTTTACTAGAAGTGAAGTTTTTAAGATGGCGAGATAATTTTAAAGGTGAGACTGGGAATTAACATATAAATTTTTAGGGGTAATTTATATAGAATTTGTTAGTATACGTTTCAAAATAAATAAGGGGTGTGTAAAGGTATGGAATTATTATGGTTTATTCCGGCTTATGGAGATGGTCGATATTTAGGAACGACAAAACGAGGAAGAGCAGCTGAATATGGTTATTATAAGCAAGTTGCTGCGGCAGCTGATTATTTAGGATATACGGGTGTTTTACTTCCAACTGGTCAAGGATGTGAAGACCCTTGGGTGTTAGCTTCAGCTCTTGCTGCTGAAACAGAAAAACTAAAATTTTTAGTAGCAGTGAGACCAGGACTAATGTCACCTACAGTTGCAGCGAGGATGGCATCTACATTTGATAGAATTTCAGATGGGAGACTACTTATTAATGTAGTAGCTGGAGGAGATCCAGTTGAACTACAAGGAGATGGATTATATCTGGAGCATGATGAAAGATATGAAGCAGCGGATGAATTTTTAAAAGTTTGGAAATCGACATTGCAAGGTGAAACGATCTCTTTAGAAGGAAAACATATTCAAGTTACAGATAGTAAAGTTGTATTCCCGCCAGTTCAAACACCATATCCTCCTATATATTTCGGAGGATCATCAGCTGCTGGAAAAGAAGTAGCAGCTGAACATAGTGATGTATATTTAACGTGGGGAGAGCCACCAGAGCAAGTGAAAGAGAAAATAGAAGAAGTAAGAAAACTTGCAGAAGAGAAGGGGCGTACAGTACGATTTGGCATTAGATTACACGTAATTGTAAGAGAAACAGAAGAAGAAGCGTGGGAAGAGGCAGAACGTTTAATTCAATATGTGGATAATGAAACAATTGAGCTTGCTCAAAAGACATTTGCAAGATATGATTCGGTTGGTCAAAAGAGGATGACACATTTAAATAAAGGTACGAGAGAGTCGTTAGAGATAAGCCCTAATTTATGGGCTGGAATCGGACTTGTAAGAGGTGGGGCAGGTACTGCACTTGTAGGCAATCCACATACAGTAGCAGAAAGGATAAAAGAATATGAATCGTTAGGAATTGATACGTTTGTTTTATCAGGATATCCGCATTTAGAAGAAGCGTATGAGGTCGCAGAATTGTTATTCCCATTATTGAAAGACGAGAAGAAAGAAGAAAATAAAATTGTTGGTGAAATGATTGCTGATGCATATGCATTAAAAAAATAGTGAGAAATAAAGTTTCACATATTTATTGCTTTATTTTGTTCACTGCCTGTTAATACGGGATAAAAAACCCGCAAGTTATTCGCTTGCGGGTTTTCATCGTAAATTATTAGAAAATATGGTAAAATTAAAGGGTAACTTAAGGTGCGGTTGGTTGTTCAATTATCACTTCTCCGGGTAGGAGGGGGGTGATAATACGTGAGTGAAATAGCGTTGCTACTGCAAGGTGGACTGTTTCTCGTTGCATTGTTAACGTTCGTCGTCGTTTTAATAGACAAGCTCAAAAAATAACAACCCACCTATGCTTATAGAATGTGGGTTGTTTTGTTTGTAAGAAACAAATAGGATAAATGAACAATCCAATCTGCTAAGTTACGTGGACTAGTGTGTAGCCGCACACTAGTCTTTTTTATTTATATACAATTTATAATTGGTTTATGTGATTGTATTGTTCTTTTCATACTCATTATAACACAGTGTCTTTTCATCAAGAAAGGAGACCGTATGTTCTGGTTCCTGTTATATAGTAGGTGCTTTTTCTTTAAACAGCCCATCCATATACTGTTTTAAACTTTGGACATAAAATTTCTGCGTATTCACATTATTTACACCGACAATCGGCGATGGAAGGTCAAATCTTTTTTCTGATAAATGAACGACAACATCAAAGATGTCAAACAAACGAATGAAGCAAAACAGGCCGTCTTTATCGCTAAGTAAAATAAAGTAATGATTTTCACTACTTGTATTTAGCGTATTCCATAAAGAACTTTTGCTTAAATCACGTACAATGCTTTTTTCTTTTAGTTCCACGAAATCTGCATTTGAGAGAATGGTAGAAATATCAATTGCATCTTGATCTTCAAAGTAGCCATCAACTGTTTGTACAGCGAATGTATAAGCCATTTTTAATACACTCATTTTATATTTACGGTTATCTAATAGTAATTCACGTTGAATAGAACTCGCTACTTTCGTTACACGTTCCTCTTTCCAAATTTCATTATGTAAGGAAATATCATGCTTTTTACATAGTTTCATAATTAATGCATTAGAATAAAGAATCTCGTCGCTTACTTCGACAACATCAGTCTCAGCAGCCGCAAGTTCCTCACCGTGCTCATTCGTATAGAGTGGGGAATCAATTTGTCTTTTCATTTGTTCAATCTTAAATTGACTCAATTTATGCCTAATTAAAGGACGATCAATATTTGTTGTCATTTGTTCATGACAAGTATCACAAATTGAGTTTGTGAAATAATATCCACATAATATTTCTGGAATGACATATTGTTCACTAAGTTCTTTCGTATCTTTTCTGCAAATGATGCATTGTGTCATTTTTATCACCTTTACCTGCAAATTTGTATGTAATCTCATTGTAGTGTATTTATTGGCATTTTGGAATATTGTAAAGGAAAATATTATGTGAAATTCATACTTATTTTGGTACAATGAAGAGAAGTGCTAGTTTAAAGGAGGCCATTTTTTTGAAATCAAAAGTGCACTTTTGGACATTAGAAGTGCTAATGGTTGTAGGAATCATATTTATTTGCACAAAAATATCATTTTTATTTCAACCGATTGGTATCTTCATATCAACATTATTTTTCCCAATCTTAATCGCGCTTTTTTTATACTTCATATTTAATCCTGTATTAATCTTTTTGGAGAATAAAAAAGTACCTAGAAATTTAGCGATATTACTGTTATATCTTTTTATCATAACATTAACTGCGGTTGGCGTTGGAGTAGTTGTTCCTACGATTTCACAACAGCTAATGGACTTAGTAAAAAATATGCCAAGCTACATAAAAGAGGGGAAAGTATACATACAAGAATTATCACATCATAGGTTGTTTGAATGGTTATCTACACAAAACTACGTTTCCATTGAAACAATTGAAAAAAATGCGATTGAATACTTAAAAGATATACCAAATACAATTACGTCGAGTGCAACGGCTTTATTTGGTATTATCACGAACGTTGCATTAGTTGTATTTACTGTACCGTTCATTTTATTTTACATGTTTAAAGATGGACATGCCTTTCCGGGAAAAGCGGTAAGTTTATTACCAGAGCCTTACCGTGAAGAGGGGCTTCGTATCATTAAGGAAACGAACGAAACATTATCTGCATATATTCAAGGGCAAGCCCTCGTTTGTATATTTGTAGGTGCGTTTACTTTTATCGGTTATTTAATTATCGATTTACCGTACGCTTTCGTTTTAGGAATTATTGCAGCATTTACAAACATCATTCCTAACTTAGGTCCATTTATTGGGGCAGCGCCAGCTGTTATTGTAGGACTGTTTGTATCTCCGATGCAAGCCGTATACGTAATTATTATCGTAACAATTGTACAACAGTTTGAAAGTAACATCATTTCACCGCGTATTATGAGTTCGAAATTAAATATCCACCCATTAACAATTATTATTTTAATTTTAGGGGTAGGTAACTTTGCGGGAATTATCGGAATGATTTTAGCAGTACCAGTTTATGCAGTAACAAAAACTGTTGTTTCGAACTTAGTGAGATTGTTTAAGACAAAGAGAAGTAATCGTAAATAGTGAAACCTGAGAAAGATACACCGCTTTTTAAGAGGTGTATCTTTTGTTTATAAATAAATAATTAAAAGTGGATTGATTTGATTTTATTATATATTTTTTATACATCAAATTCAGTGATAAACTTGTGTGATATAAGCTCTATAAAACTATGTGGAATCCCTCTGAACTATCCAAATCATTTCCTTACAGCGTGCTATCAACATCAAAATCGACTCCTTTCAATTCTATATAGTTAAACGATTAAAGGTGAGTGTAGTATTTGCTTCTACGATCTCGAATTTCATCAATAACTTGTTTATATTGTCTTTCTTGTTTTAATTCATTTTGAGATATTGTTTCTTTTTGAATCGTAATCGTTAAAAAGAAAAGGTGAAACTTCATATGTGAATTCCTCCTTTCGAATTGGAATTACAGATGACTACAGTAATGACTTTGTCTTTCTTTTACATGATCTATAGCCTGATTAATTTGTCGTTCATGAAACATTTCAGACTCAGAAAATTTATTTTTTTGAATGGTAATGGTTAAAAAGAATACTTTAAATTTCATTAGATAATTGCCCCTTTATAAGTGATTTAGAAAAAACGAGTGTAATAAGAAATTACAGATGACTACAGTAATGACTTTGTCTTTCTTTTACATGATCCATAGCCTGATTAATTTGTCGCTCATGAAACATTTCAGACTCGGAAAATGTATTTTTTTGAATGATAATGGTTAAAAAGAATACTTTAAATTTCATTGGATAATGACCCCTTTATAAGTGATTTAGAAAAGACGAGTGTAATAAGAAGATTGGCGCTCTTTTACTTCGTCCATAATGTTTTGAATGTATTGCTCACGTAAAATCTCTTTCTGTGAAAGTTTACGTTTTTGAATAGTGATAGTTAAAAAGAATGCTTTAAATTTCATTAGATTTATGACCCCTTTATAAGTGATTTAGAAAAGACGAGTGTAATAAGAAGATTGGCGCTCTTTTACTTCGTCCATAATGCTTTGGATGTGTTGCTCACGTAAAATCTCTTTCTGTGAAAGCTTACGTTTTTGAATGGTGATAGTTAAAAAGAATGCTTTAAATTTCATGAATATATGACCCCTTTAAAATATATTTTTAATACATTTGAGTGTAGTATGAACTTTTAATGTCAGTTATTTTATCAGTCAGTTGTTTTAACTGTTGTTTACGATTGATTTCAGTTTCAGATAAAGTATTTTTTTGAAGCACAGTCGTAAAAAAGAAAATATGAAAAGTCATAAATGAATTCCTCCTTTCGAAAAGGAATTACAGGTGATCACAGTAAAGTGCTTGGCGCTCCTTAACATCATTCATAGCTTTTTCAATTTGCTCATTATGAAGAATTTCCCCTTTGGAAATTGTATTTCTTTGAATCGTAATACTTAAAAACAATACGCTAATAGTCATTGAATGTTGCTCCTTTCTTAGAAAAATAATGTAAGAGACTAAAAAATCGCGCAAAAAAACCACAGGAAGATACAGTTCTCCTATGGCTGGGCGTGAAAAAGCCACAGGAAAGTATACGACCTCCTGTGGCGAATTTATGAATTAAATGAAATAAATTACGATTTTCAATTCTCCATTAGGGTGGTCGAATTCATATTTAATTGTCCAGAAAACACAGGTGCAGTTAACGCTAAAGTTAATGCATGTAATTGTAATTTCATCATTTCCTTCGACCTCCTTTTAGAATTTTTTTCTTACGTTAGTAAGTATATACAATTAATGGATAATTGTAAACATAAAAAATGAAAATTTTTAATTTTGATTAAAATGCGTATATTTAAAAAGGGATTTGAAAGTAAATATTGTAATTAACGAAATATCGATAAAAATGGGGGATGCTAAATGAAATATATGCATCATAACATAATCGTTATGCTAACAATTTTTTTATTCATTACGGCTTGTTCTAACGGGGAAAGAATAAAAGATATATATGATGTTAGGTCAGATGATTTTAAGAAATATACTGGGACATACGTTGGTAATAATTCAGATGTGGTTGCAATTATTAATCATTTACCCGGTGGTGGAACAGTTCAAAGTATAAGTTTAGAAAATGAAAATATAAAAGTGAACTATGGTGCAAAAGAGAGTGGAGCTCTTACAGAAGAAATGATTGAGACGTATTGGTTTGATGAGAAAGATACGATGAAGAAGAATTTTCTCTTTAATGCTACCTATCTAGTAATTTTAGTACCAAACGCAAAAGCTTATGAGTTTCAAATAGAAAATAAAAACTTTAAGATAACGAGGGAAGAAATGTTATCAATTTTGCATAGGGAATTCGATGATTTTCCAAAAGAAAAAGATATATGGGATAAAAATAAAGTTATAAAGTTCTCTAACGGCAATGAAGAAAAAATTAAAATGCTTGTGGAAGATAAAAATTTTCGGAAATCTTTATTTGCTAAATATCCAGTGAGCCAGTTGAAATAATGGAGGGGAGAAGATGGAGTTAGTATACAAAATTTCTTATCATAGAATGCAGGATCATTATTTACCTAAATTAGTACAGGCAATTAGGCTCGTTAGTGAAGAAGATTTGTGGAAAAAAGAGACCTCTGTTAATTCAATTGGTGGAATCGTACTACATATTTGTGAACATTTACAGAGAAATACAAGGCGTTATAAGGATCCAAATATAGTTTTTGAAAATGGAATTGAAGAATATTTTCCAGTGAAACAAATAAGCACTGAAGCTTTGTTAAAAACTGTTGAAGAAATATTTGATGAGTGGGGCAAAGCATATATACAGGTCTGGGAAGAAAAAAGGCATATTGATCTTCAAAGTCTATTACATTTGGTTGAGCATACAAGCTATCATTTAGGGCAAGTAGTAGATCGTACAAAATGTATTGAGGGACAACAGTTTAATTTTTGTCAAAATGGTATAAATGAAAAGAATTTGAGAACAAGAGTTGAAACTTCGAATTTTTAGAAAGAGAGACATTCTTAATTGAATGACTCTCTTTTTTTGTAAAAGAAATTTATGGAAAAAAATAATTCTATGTGATATGGTTGATTACATAAGTAATGAACCTATGAACCTAAGGTGGTGAAAATGTGAAGCCGACTCTAGAACAAAATAAATTAATATACATACAAATTGCAGAAACGATTGAATCTGATATTTTAAAAGACATATTGCTTGAAGAAGAACAAGTTCCATCGACAAATCAATTTGCGAAGATGTTACAAATAAATCCGGCTACCGCAGCTAAAGGGGTGAATGTATTAGTGGATGAGGGGATTTTATATAAAAAGAGAGGGATCGGAATGTTTGTTGCAAAGGGAGCGAAAGAAGTCGTACTAAAAAAAAGACAAAATACTTTTATGACTGAATATTTACCTAAAGTGTGGGAAGAAGCGAAAGTACTAGAAATATCAAAAAATGAATTGATGGATATGATTCAAAAGATTACGAAGGAGGGGAAAGAGGGATGATTGCACTTGAAACGAAAGATGTAACGAAAAAATATAAAAAGAAAATAGCTGTAAATGAAGTAACGATTTCATTGGAAGAGAATAAAATATATGGTTTGCTTGGAAGGAACGGAGCAGGGAAAACGACTTTATTAAATTTACTAGCAGGACAAATTACTTCAAGTAGTGGAAGTGTATCAATATTTGGTGAAGATGTTTTTGAAAATAGTAAAGCGATGCAAAATATTTGTTTCGTTAGAGTAAAAGAAGAGTCTCATTTAAGTTATAGAGTAAAAGAAATTTTTAAGATATGTAACATGTTTTATAAAAATTGGGATCAGAAGTTTGCTGAAGAACTGGCGGGTAAATTTCAGCTTAATATAACAGAGAAATACCATAAACTATCTCATGGCATGCAAACAGTTGTAGGAATTATTAAAGGGTTAGCAAGCAGAGCGACAATTACTATTTTTGATGAACCAACTACAGGATTAGACGCAGCACATCGTGAGTTATTTTATAGTTTACTACTAGAAGATTACGGGGAGTATCCCAGAACAATTATATTATCAACACATCTGGTAGAAGAAGTAACCCATGTTATTGAAGAAGTAATTATCATAAAAGAAGGTGCACTTGTTGTTCAATCAACAGTGGAAGATTTATTGCAACAAGGTCATATTATTTCAGGGCAAAAAGGTAAAGTGGAGGAGTTCTTGATTAATAAAAAAGTTATAAATAAAGAAATTTATGGGAATAAAGGTATTGCTGTTATATGGGAAGAATTGTCTAGTGAAGATTATGACTCTATTGAAAAATTAGGATTAGTCATTGATGGAATAACATTACAAAAACTATTTATTCACATAACTGGTGGTGAAGTGAAATGACGATATTAATGAAGCAGTTAAAGTTACATATTAATTTTCATTATAAAGCAATTTTAATATTTTGGATTGTAGCTTTATTAATAAAAGGGGCTTTAAATGCTGCTCATTTAAATGGAGCGAACATTGGTTATTTACCCGAAATTATAAATAACCCGTCAATAGCAATTATGTTGTTTATAGTAGGGAGTGTTTTCATCATACAAGATGAGCTATTTCGTTTAGCAGTTTCATTTGGTATAACGAGAATACAATATTTTATCGGAGCGATTTGTTATATTGTGTTGCAATCCGCATTGTTTTCATTCCTTCAAATACTGTTTTTACAAGATATAAAATATAACTTAGTAAATGTTAACTTTGGAGAGCAATTAATACAACAGTTTATTTTACAATTTTTATTTTATGTTACGATAGCATGTTTCTTTCAAGTAGTAGTAATTTTTAAGCAAAGATTTCAATGGATTGGTCTCATGATTGGTGGGTCGCTTTTCCTTTCAACAAATAGTGTGCTGTATGGAGAAGTAGGGATAAAAGGATTGTTATTTACAAATGATGTATCTTTAATAGATATCCCTTATTTTATTGTTATTTCAATTGGATTAACAATTCTTTATATCATAACTAGTAGTATATTTATTCGTAAAGTATCATTTGAACGAACAGTTTAAAATAGTGATAGATTATTTTTTTAGGGAGAAGGAAAATATATGGGAGACACGTCCTCACTAATAACCGTCTTTTTATGCATTGCACTACTAATATTTTGGCGTCGTTATCGCTCCATGCATAAGCCAATAAAGGGATCGGGAAAACGTATTTTATGGCCATTACTATTTTTAACACCAGGTATTGTATGGTTTTTAGGTCCCGTACATCCAGCTATATTACAAGTAATTATAGCGGTATTCATTGGTGTACTTTTTGCTGTGCCGCTTATAGTATTAACAAATTATGAACGAAGAGATGATGGGAATATTTATACGAAAAAAAGTGCAGCTTTTTTAATTACTTTTATTGCACTTGTCGTTTTGAGATACGGTTCAAGAAAATATATTGTTGACTTAGATCAGCAAACGATTGGTTTATTATTTTACGTTGTTGCTGTCTCGTATATTATTCCTTGGAGAATCGCCTGTTATATAAAGTTTAGGAAAGTTTGGCGGGAAAATAAGAATCATGCTATATGAAAACTTCTCATTTGAGAAGTTTTTTTATTTTTACAGGTAAGCAAAACAAGTTGTTGAAGGGCAGGCTGTCATAGAATATGATACATATTATAATGAGGAAAAGTTGAGGGGATAAAAATGCGTACAATTTTACTTTTTCTAAACAACATGTTCATTAGCGAAATCGAGGACATTAGGCAAAAACATGATCCTTTATTTGGATTAATTCCACCGCATATTACAATTGTATTCCCATTTGAAAGTTCGATTTCAAATGATGAGCTGAAATTACATATTATAAATGTAACAAAACCGATACAGAATATAGAAATTGAATTTAAGAATCAAATTACAAGTGAAAGAGAATATTTGTTTTTACGAGTTGAAAAGGGGAAAGAACAAATAGAGGAACTACATAATATTCTATATACAGGACCTTTATTACAATTTTTGAAAGAAGACATTCCGTACATCCCGCATGTAACAGTCGGAAGAAAAGAAAGTGCCGAATTAGCTGCTGAAGTAATGAAGGAGATTCCTAGTTTTCATGGGAAGTTAAATTGTGTGATTGATAGAATAAGCGCGGAGCGAATTGGAGAGAACGGGGAATCAATTATTGAATTTGAAGTGCCATTTCTAAAAAGCTGACAAAAGTCAGCTTTTTATTTCGTAGCATGAAGTAATGCACCAATTGCACCGCTATTACCACCATCTTGTAAAAAGATTGGTGTTTTATTTTGATATTCAGTGTAGCTACTAATAATATGTTGAAGTTGTACGTTATTACATAAAGTCGAACCAATATAAATAATATGTTCAATTTTTTTTGTTTCAGCGAATTGAAGGCTTAATGCAGTAACGACTTCACCGACAAGTCCTTGTACAGTAGCTAGTATATCGGAGCTACTATTATTTGATTCTGTAATGGCTGCTTTTCCGAAGTTGCTAGCAGTTAAGTTATTATCGATGGGGGAAAGAATACCACCATAAATATCTCCAACCGTAATATCTAGTTCTTTTCTAGATCCTACTTTTGTTAGAGGGATTACATCTTCAAAATGATCTATATTTGTTAACAATTTTGAAAGTCCCATAATAGTCCCACCGCCAACTCCGGTTCCACCAGCGCGAATATATTGTTCATTATAAACATAATGGATAGAAGTACCTGTACCAATATTGGTTAAAATAAAATTGTTTATAGTATGTTTTTCTTCTTTTAATATGTATTGGACACCTGCAAGAGTAGATTCAAATTCGTTTAGCTCTATTATTTTATATGAACCTGTAAGCAGTTGCTGTAATAATTTCGATTTACCACCCGTAATACATATTTGTTTTATGCCATTGTTGTTTTTAATCCAATCTATTATTTTATGTTGTTCATGAGAATAAAATTTTTCAAAAGTTAATAGCTTTTTTTCGTTAAAATAAGCTATTTTCGTTAATGTACCTCCAGCATCGATACCGATAGTACGTTCCATTTTCCTGCTCCTAACTACGTAATATGTTTTCCTATTTACTTAATTGGTTGAGAATAGATATTTCCAACTGATATAAGGAACACTTTAATCTGCTTGATATATTAATAGTTTTTCTACAGTTACAATAGGCTGGTCGTTTACAGTTGCAATACCTTTACCAAGAACAAAACCTCGGCGATTGCGCGTTAGCTCATAATGTAAATCAAGTTTATCACCGGGATATGCTTTTCCATGGAATTCAACTCCATCTAAAGAGGAGAGGAATCCTAGTCCTTCAGAATCACTTGTATGTACAAATGCACTAAGCTGAGCAAGTGCTTCTACAATTAACATATGAGGCATATGTTTGTGGCTATCATTTATAAACCATTCGTTATTTGTAATGAGTTTATATCCTGTAACGAATTCATCTTGTTTTACATTTGTTACTTTATCAATCATTAAAAATGGATAACGATGGGGAAGTGTGTCTTTAATATGCATATGAAAGTACCTCCAATTAATAATACCCCTGCTAAAGTTAAGCAGGGGAGTGGGAACTAATTTTTAACTAATTCATTTAATTTTTCAAGAGTGAAAATGCCGCTATTTCTAATGTTTTCAACAACTTGTTGCAACACTTCTTTATCTTGAACGAGTGCAATACGTACGAAGCCTTCTCCGTGAGGTCCAAATGCATGACCAGGTGTAACAACGACATTCGCACGATCCATTAATGCATAAGCGAAGTCTAGAGAAGTCCATCCTTGTGGAATTTCAGCCCAGACAAACATACTACCGGCTGGCTTATCGACATTCCAACCAAATGTTCGGAATCCATCGACTAAAGTATCTCTCCGTTCTTGATAAATATCGCGGTTTTTCTCACAAAATGCCGCGCCATTTCTTAGTGCTGCAGATGCCGCTTTTTGAATTGGTAAAAATACACCGTAGTCGGTATTAGATTTAAATTGAGTAAGTGCACGAACAATTTCTTCGTTTCCAATCATATATCCAATACGGCTACCTGCTAAACTATAACTTTTTGACAAAGAATTGATTTCTACACCAACTTCTTTAGCACCATGTACAGAGAGGAAGCTAATTGGCTTATTACCATCGAAATAAAATTCAGCATAAGCAAAATCATGGACAACGATAATATTATGCTTTTTCGCGAATGCGATTACTTCTTTAAAGAAATCTTCATGAGCCATTGCTGGAACGGGATTCCCTGGGAAGTTTAAAATCATCATCTTCGCTTGATCGGCAATTTCTTCAGGGATGACTCCTAAGTCTGGTAAGAAATCACTCTCTTTCTTTAAAGGCATGTAGTAAGATGTTGCACCAGCCATTTGAATACCTGTTTCATAAGCTGTATATCCTGGATCAGGAACTAATATAATATCACCTGGATTTGCATAAACCATAGGTAAATGAACGAGCCCGTCTTGTGAACCCATTAATAATAAAACTTCTTTATCCGCATTTAATAAAACGTTATGAGTGTTGTTGTAATATTCAGTTACAGCTTCGTGAAATTCTTGAATACCTGATAATGTATACCCGTAGCTCTCTTTCTCACTCGCTGTATGTACCATTGTTTCTCTTACAAAATCAGCGGGCGGCATATCAGGATTTCCGATGCTCAAATCAATCATGTTATGACCTGCTGCAATTTTTTCTTTTTTATAGGCTCCTAATTCACTAAATATAGAAGATTGGAATGCTTTCATTCTAGTTGCTAACGTGTAAGTCATCAAAACCCCTCCTAAAACAGTGCTTTCATTCTGCGTTTTTAATTATTCTGAAAACACATGTTTATATTTTATCATTTTTTTATGAAAATTAAAACGATTGATAAATTTAGAGGAAGGATTAGCCTATTTTGAAAAAGTATCGATGTAAATAGCGTAGACGTGTTAATTGAAATGTCTATTATAGGATTCATTTTATATAACTTAAGTTATTTTATAGTTTTTATTAAGTATTTGTGGAAGATTTCTAAAGTGAAATAACGCAGAAAATATTTTCTGCGTTTCCTCTGAAATGTAATCATTTCTTTTTATACGTGCATAATTTTTCAGCTGTCAAAAAGTATACATTTAATGTACCGTCGGCAACTTTTAAAGTTTGCTCTGATGTAAATGAATTACCATAATCAATGTGATATACATTAGAATTTTTGACAAATGAGCCTTTATATAAATCGTCTTTATTCTTTGTGGTTTGCATTTCTACTAAATTTTGCACAATTTCCTCTTTATTTTCTTTTTTGACAACTGTTTCAAATTTATAATATACAGGGCATTCACCATTTTTATTGTCAACGACTTCCCAAGAACCGTATATATCGTTATTGCTGCATCCACTAAGTAGGATGATTAGCATAGGAATTGTAAGTAGAACCTTTTTCATTTTGTGCTCCTTTCTTTTAAATTTGAATAAACGTGCGAATACGATAGGGATATTATAATAAATAAAGTTTAAATTTTTTTAAAGAATTATTTAATTTCATATAAAAATTTAGGAGAAATTAAATAAGCATGAATCTAGTGTAAAGTCAGATTCATGCTAGTACCATAGCCTATGTTATGTCTTTTTTGAGGATAAATAAAGAGGAAAGCAGAAGCACTATTCCATTTAATATATATACGCTTGCGATCATAAAGGCTAACGTACCTGCGCCAAATCCTGCTTTATCGAATATAGAAGCAAATGTTGCGATAGTCAAAAAGATAATGGGAGTCAGTAGTAAAAATATGAAACCTGCCACGATTCTTTTTTTAAAACTATGTCCAGATAAGGAAATGGCTAAAAAGTTTAGGATGCTAAACAGCGCAATTGCAAAGAGCAGGACAATAAATACTTGGATGCCATCAGACATTTTACCACTCCTTTTATAAAGAGTACTCTTTATAATCTATTCGAAATAAAAGAGGGATACTCCTTTAGATAATTTCAATAAACGTAATAAATAGGCGTATTATAAAACAAAGAAGTATGGATTCAATATTATATCCATACTTCTTTGTTTATTTTATAAATTCGCAGATTGCGAATGTTGTTTTTCATAATGTTTCTGCTTAGAAAGGGAAATAGAAATAATCAATAATGAAACGACCCCGAAGATGAGAACCATATATTGTAACCCAATTGTATCTAAGAAGAACCCTGTGCCAAGTAAGACGATTTGGAACATAATCCTCTCAAACATATTACGGAATGAGAAGAGGCGACCGTGATAACTTTTTTCAACTTTCGTTTGGAAAATCGTCGACATAATAGGGAAGAAGCAGCCAACACTAAACCCAAACAAACCAAATGATGTAAGAGCCATCCATTTTATATCGCTAAAGAACAATGATAGGTGTGCAAAAGCAGTACAAACTGCGAAGAAATATAGTAATTTTTCAGGTTTGAAATGATCAGATAGACGTTTAATTACGAAGGCACCTAACATAAATACGACTCCTTCAATTGTATATATGAACCCTTTAATCGTAGGATCATGTTGCATTTCGCTAATGTTAATAACCATTAAATTAAACCCAGCTATAAATAAAAGAGGGATAATACTTAATATAAGTGCTGTAAAAGCAATAGGAATTCCTTTTAAAATACGAAATACTTCCATAAAGCTATTATCTTTTGCAGCTTGTTTACTTGGTGTTGTTGATTTCTTATCTTCGAATTGCAGGAAGAAAGTCGAGAGGAATAATAAGGCGTATGCTGCCATTGAGAAGGCATACATGTACTGTAAACTCATCACAACTAAAAGAATTCCACCTAGTGAAGTACCTGCAATACGAGCGATTGTACCAACATTCATATGTACACCGTTCATTTGTAATAACTCATGCTCACTTACGATGAGTGGAATCACAGATTGTAACGCAGGGAAATAAAATGCTGCTGAAATTTGAAGAGCAACCATAAATGCAATCATAAATGCGATACTTTCAAATTGAATAGCGAAAAACATAAAAATAACACTTAAAACTCGACCAAACCCAGCGTAAAGAAGAACTTTTTTCTTCTCATACTGATCGATGACACGGCCAGCCATAGGTCCAACTAGAACACCGGCTAATAGTCCGATAAATAATATAACTGATTTCATGAAATCAGAAGGGACATATTTTTGCATAAATTCAAGGTTGCCAAGAATACCAAGCCATAATCCTAGACCTGCAATAAACTCCCCAATTAAAACAATCCAAACGTTTTTATTACGCCACATAACATAAAACCTCTCCGTCTTTTAAAATGAAAAACTCGTATATAAAACCTCCTTATTTATGTATTATTTTCATACGAACTTTTTTAGAGTCAGAGTCTATATTACGTGTTTCATAATTGGATTTCAATCTTTTTGATTTGCCGAAAATTTGATTAGTTAATTGATGAAATAAGCAATTGAAATGTAAAAGACATATGGTTAAAAATAGGGAAAATAAAAAAGCAAGAACGTATAACTACGTCTTGCTTTTCTCAAGTACAAAATTTAAAATTAATTTCACTTAGCAACATTTACGTTCTTGTCCAATAGCTAAAGCGCTAAAAGATAGAGGACCAACAACTTCTGCACTTGCACCACTAGTAAGGTTTTCTACAGTTAATGAATATTCGTGTGTTCCACTGCCAACGTTTTGATCTATAGCTTGAAATGTTTGTACATAAAATTGTTCAGAATCTGTAGATTCAATACCTACTTGTGCATTAAAAATCTCAATGTTATCACGGAAAATTCGGAATAAAACTTGTGAAGTCCCAGTTATACCTTCTACACCAATTGTAGCGATTAATTCTACTCGATTATTAAGTGAATCTCTACTTGAAACTCTCAATTTCAAATTTGCTAAAATTGCTTTATTTGGAGAAGAGGGGATTGCAAAAGTTGTTTCACCAGTTTTACTTATAGGTTGAGTAGCTTGGTAATCAATGATATGAGTCATATTCGTCACCTCCTCATATACTAGAATATGAGGAGGTGACGAATTAGCTTGGACAAATACTAGATTATTTAATAGAGTCAACAACAATTGTTGAAAAGAAGCAATTTACATAAAAGCATTAAGAATATATCACAATAAGATGATATTTTTCTTAATGCTTTTTGTAATTAAGCGGAATATTCTTCTTTACGTACTTCAAAAAATTCATTACGTCGTAAGTAATTATAGATTTTCTCTGAAACCTTTTCTTCTTCAGACACTAAGAAACGATGATCAAAAGCGTAGAAAGATTGACCTTTAATTAATTTTACGTAATACATATAATACGCCTCCTGACACTTGATTATTACTTGCTTCATATTATGATGGCCTATATGTCCGCTAAAAATACTTGGGGTTTCAAAGGGGGTACGTAAAGTGATGAAAGAGCTTACAATTCTGTAAGGTTTATGTCACCTTTTTCGATAGTTTACATTCACCAATTTCTTCTATACTACAAATAAGTTACATAAAATAAGGGGGTAAAAAGATGGATGAAGTAATTGGAGAAGTTGTAGCAGGTATTTGTGAATTTGTAGTGGAAGTAACAGCAGATGCTATAGGAAGTTTAGTTTCCGGAAATGATGAGGAAAAAGAAACATTATAATAATTTGTAAAAGTATAAAGTTGATCAAATTATAAAGGCTGATTTCTAAAGGGAAGTCAGCTTTTTTATTTTTTACATTATATTAATCTGATTTGAATATTCATTTGTTATTATATTGAAGAGACCTATATAAGGAGGTGAATAAACAAATATGTCGAATTCGGGGGCTGATTTATCTGTTTCTCGTTTGATTGTGGCAAATGTAGAGGAAAAGGAATATCATTTTATTGTTCGTGAACATCCGATTATAGGGAAATTTATATCGCTATTTGAAAATGGAAAAGAATTTGGTTTACTAGATAAACAAATCGCTAATAAAGATAAATTTATTACATCGGAGCTTACTAAATTAGATTATTTTAACATAGATGTTTTATATCATACACCTGGATGGATATGGATTGGTATGGATCAATTTGGATTACATGCTCGTGAGGCTACTTATAACGAAGTAGATGTTATTATGAAGTTGAAAGAGGATTTATATTATATAGACGTATATGAAGAAATGAAAATGTAATAAATAATTAATCAGGTTAGGGGAGAAGTTCCCGTAGCCTTTTTTGTTTAATAGTAAAAGTAAAATTTATATTATGTTGATGATAGGACAGCACGATAAGAAGTGAGATGAAAAGAGGATTTGAAAATACATGAAGAGAATTGTAATAATTATATGAATCGTATATGTAAATTACAATAGAAAGAAGATGATAAAATGAGTAAAGAGGAGCTTGTGAAAAAACAGTTTGGCAGTAATGCAGATAAGTATGTGAATAGTAAAATACATGCTAAAGGACAGGACTTACAGCATGTAGTTCAACAAGTTGAATCTCGCCATAATAATCGTCTTCTTGATGTTGCTACTGGCGGCGGACATGTTGCGAATATGCTAGCACCTATGTTTGAAGAAGTAATTGCACTTGATTTAACAGAACAGATGTTAGAAAAAGCAAAAGGTTTTATAAAGCAGAATGGTCATGAAAATGTGTCTTTTGTAGCAGGAAACGCAGAGGATTTACCATTTGCAGATCATTTTTTTGATACAATTACATGCCGGATTGCAGCCCATCATTTTACGAATCCGGCTCAATTTATTTATGAAGTAAATCGTACGTTGGAGGATAATGGGTTATTCATCTTAATAGATAATGTTTCGCCAGAAAATAATGAATATGATACATTTTATAATTTTATAGAAAAGAAGCGGGACCCAAGTCATGAACGAGCTCTAAAAAAGACAGAATGGCTTACTTTATTAGAAAAAAACGGTTTGCAAATGCAGTCATGTCTTACTTTTGATAAGAAGTTTGATTTTGACTGGTGGTGTAATATGATGGATGTCCCTGTACAAAAGCGTGAAAAATTAACAGAATGTATGATGAAAGCACCAAACGAAATGAAGGAATATTTTAATATTCAACTTAAAAATAATAAAGTAGATTCGTTCTATACTGAAATGGCTATGTTTATATGTAAAAAAAGTACAACATTAAAAAGATAAATGTGTTGCAGTCTTTCTGAAGTACGATATACTTAGTACAGAGAAACTGTGAATTGAGGAATAGTTATTATGATTCGTGTACGCATTGAAGGTACTGAGGAAGAAATGCTTGAATTTATGGGGAAAATGCCAGACATTCCTGGATTTGAAAAGACACATATGAGAGAGCCAAGAAAAGGAAATAACCCGAAATACGATTCAAGTAAAAATGTACTAGCATATTTGTCTTATAAAAAGATTGAAGTCGCCAATAAATAGGCGGCTTTTTTAGTTTGCGCTGTTTCACCGCCTTGTCTTTTTCACATAATAATAATAGTAGATTATGCTGAAGAGGGGTGAGAATAGTTAATAAGAAAATCATCTTTTTTGGAGACTTTGGTATTGATGACGCCGTAGCGTTAATTTATGCAAATAAAACATGTAAATTAGATATTCTAGGTATTGTTGCAGAGTACGGGAATGTATCACGAGATATCGTTACGGAAAATGTTTATTTTTTAGAAAGGTACTATGCTACACAAGTGAAAATTATTGAAGGTGCGAGTAGGCCGATGACAGCTGAAGAACCTTTGTTTTTCCCTGAAATCCATGGGGATCATGGTTTAGGTCCTATTATTCCACCTGAAATGAGAATTTGTAAACGAGAAAATTTTTGTGAATTAATCAAATTAATCGAACCTTGTCCAGAAGATATTATAATTGTGGCGACAGGAAGACTAACGACGCTTGCTACGTTATTTTTATTGTATCCAAATATAATGGATCGTATTTGTTCGTATTATATAATGGGCGGCGCTTTCCTATTTCCAGGTAATGTTACACCAGTATCTGAAGCGAATTTTTATGGTGATCCAATTGCAGCAAATATTGTTATGAAATATGCGAAAAACGCTACTATATACCCGTTAAATGTAACACAGGGTGCGCTTATTACGCCTGAAATGGCCAATATAATAGATAAACAAGGAACTGGACAGGCGAAACTCATTAAACCAATGATTGATTTTTATTATGAGAATTTTTATAAAAAAGAATATCCAGGTATTGGTGGAAGTCCCATACACGATTTACTACCGTTTATCTCGTTTATAAACGATAGTATTTTCGAATATAAAAAATCGGCAGTGTGGATTAGTACGACAAATGATGTGACTAGGGGCCAAAGTGTAGCTGACTTTAGAAAAATAGCTGAACCAACAAGGTTTGATGATCGGCCGATTCAGAGAATTGCTGTTGGTTTTAACTATCCTGCTTTTAAAGAAGAGTTTATGCGAACAATATTGAAGCCAGATTGTCCTTAATGTGTGTAATAACAAGTCGGATAAATCGTCAGTTCGAAAAATAGTTTATCGGTGTGTATTATTCTCAAAAATCTTATAGTTGAGCAGCATGAATAACTTATGAAAAATGTCACATAACTAATGGTAAGCAATTGTTTCTAATTATATTTTGATTGGTTAAATATAAAGGAGGTTATTATATGATTTGGTCTTTAATCGTTGGTGGTTTATTAGGATGGTTTGCAAGCTTAATTACTGGAAGGGATGTACCAGGTGGTGTAATTGGTAATATTATTGCTGGTATTATCGGTTCTTGGATTGGTACGAAATTACTTGGTAGTTTCGGTCCTGTAATAGGCGGATTTGCAATCATTCCTGCTTTAATTGGTGCGGTTATTTTGATCTTCATTGTGAGTTTTTTACTACGAGCAATGCGGAAATGAATGTAGCAGGACTGTTTACATTTGTAAGCAGTCCTTTTTATATGTTATGCTAGTATTATACAATCAGGAGGTGTCAGCATTGAAATCATTTACAGTAAATTTCCATCAAGAAGATAATGCAAAAGCGACAACAGTACATAAATTAAGTGAAGAGGACTTCAATAAAGCAACTGAAAAAGGTACTCGTCATTTATTTGATTTAGACACAAACGTTGGCTTCTTCGTATTCTTTGATGCAGAAGATGCAGAAGGAAATGATCAATACTTAATGTTACAATATGAAGGAGATCATGAAGAACCAACTGCGTGTTATGGATTTGATTTGAAACTATACTATCAATTTTTAGCACTATACTTAAATGATCTGGAATACCAAGGTGAAACAGATGAGGAAGAGGAAGAATATGGTCCAATTCATCATTTAGCTCACTTACTTTATCATATTGTTGAAGACGGTAAGTCAATTGAAGTGTAATATACATATTTAAAGCTGTCCTTTTGGGGCAGCTTTTTTATATGACATTGAAATGGTGTACTTTGAGCTAAATAAAGTGAAGCTTTAATCAGTGGGGGGTTCATCCCCACTGATTATTAGCCCTACCAATCGGGCTTTTACGGGCAGCCCTTACCCCCATCTAACTTCTTTGCTTCGACGTGGGGATCTTACTGCCCGGCAAATAGCGGGATAAATTAATAATAGAAATTTATTTATTAAGTAGGATTATTTATTACTTTCATGTTAGTATCGTAAAACACCTGTTATAATGATTGTAATTAAATTCATGGAGGCTAATTCTATGCTTGTAGATGTAAAAGCTTTTATTAAAGCTGCAGGTTTAACATGTATTTCATCATTAAGTGGAGATAATACATTTGCTTATAATTTTGAAACTGTAAAAAGCACTATCGCTACATTTTTTAAGAAACTAAGATTTACCGTTTGATTTCATTTCAACCAGTAGGAAAAGAGTAATCACTTCCTACTGGTTTTTTTCTGTTTCAAGGAGCTGTTGTGACGGCATATTTTCAGCTATAGATAGAGGATATTATCATTGAGAAGAGAAGGTTTAAATAAGGAGATGAATACAGTGATTAACAATATAATTCCAAGTTTTTTAAAATTATGGGAAAGTGACGATTTAGAATTAGAACTCCTTAATCGATACTTTACTTCGCATTCAGAGATATTTGAAGAATACTTTAAGTATCATTGTCCTAAAACGAAAGAACGTCTTTCTAATGCCATTAAACAATATCCCGCAAAAATAGAAGATATTCGTATTATTGCAGAATCATTACCAATTATTATTCAAGAGGTAACAAATGAATATCGTAATAAATATAACTTTGATGTAAATATGAAATTCCATTTATTCGTTGGAGGATTTGGTTCAAATGCATTTGTAGAAAGGGAAATCATTGGAGACATATTTTTTGCGGCAGAAAAATTATCTCCAGATTTGAATCATCTTCGTGTTATTGCTGCTCACGAAATAGGTCATATATATCATAATGTTATGCTACAAAATACTAGAATGGATTGGACTAGGGCTGAATGGACCGATGCGTCGGTAAGTTTGTATCGTGAAGGTGTTGCAACTTATTTATCAAAAAAAATCGTTAAAGATTTAAATGAGTCTGTTTACTACTCATATAATAGTGACGGTGATCCATGGCTACAATATTATAAAGAAAATGAAGAGAAAATAAAGAAACGTTTTTTACAAGATTATGTTGAAGGATGGACAGATGAAAAAGAGAAAGAATGGTTCCGTTTATCAGGAGGTAGTTACTTCGGATATAACAGACTTGGTTACTTTTTAGGAACAGCTTTTGTAACATATTTTGTACAAGCCTTTGGAGAGAATGAAGCACTGACTTTTTGGAATAAACATAATTTGAAAAGTAGTGTAATGGGTTGGTTATCGAAATGAATAAGATGCAATAGGGGGGGAAATGATGAAAGGGTATTTGAAAATATTCATGTTGTTTTTGGCTTTAGCATGTATGTTTGCGCTAGCAGCATGTAAAGGGACAGACGAAAAAAAGGAAACAAATCCAACCTTGGAAAATAATAAAAATGAACAAAGCAATTCTTCAGAAGAACAGAAAAATCCTGAAGCAAAACCAAGTAATGAAAAAACAACAAAACCATCAACTGAGCAAGATTCGAAAGATAGAACACTTAATCAAAAATCAATTAACCACGTTAAAGATTTGTTTGAACTAGCAAAAGAAGGAAAAGTACCTAATATACCATTTGGAGCCCATACAGGGGATATTGAAGAAATTGAAAAAGCGTGGGGGAAAGCAAATAAAACCGAATATGCAGGGAATGGAATGTACGCAACTTTTACAAATAAAAATGTTGTTTTCGGATTTAATAAAGGGTCACAAGTTTTTGATGTACGCTCATATCATGCAGAACTAAAATCGATTACATTACAAGAAATTGAAAAAGCGTTAGGAAAACCATCTTCAGTTAAAGGGAATGGTGAAGATAAAATATATGTATACAAAGTAAATAACCAGTATGAGTTAAAATTTGTCATTCCAAAATCGACTGGTAAGGTAGATCATATTTCCGTGTTTTCACCAGAGGATAGTATTAATAAAATGGCAGGATAAGAAATTAAGTGATTTCAAAAACACCTCACTTTCTTTAAGTGAGGTGTTTTTAGTTGTAAACAAGGAACGTTTCCTTTCATATGCGAAATACTTCACTTTTGTTTTTTAGCATGCATCCAATAAGAAATGTTGATCTACTGAAAAAGTAGTAACCTATAAATTATGTGTAGGCTGGTTCACGATTTTTTTTCGTTCCAAATTTTGAACAAATAACGCTTGTACAATACCTCCAACTACTAAGAAACTAGCGCAAATATAAAACAGCATACTTCCATTTAACTTACTTAATAAAACTGCACCAATAACTGGTCCACACGTTCGAGATATATCCCAGTGTATACCGTAAATTGAAAAATATAAACCACGTTTATCATGAGGTGCAATTCCTGAAACGAATCGTAATAAATGGTTTAGAGCAATACTTTCTCCAATGACTAAAAAGAGTAAGGTGAAGAATAACGACAATATCGTCGTTGAATAACTAAAGCCAACTGCAGCTATTGTAAAGCAGGTATAAGAAATAAGGATGATTTTCGCCATAGAAAATCGTTCAGACCATTTTACGAGGAAGATTTGTAGAATGATTTCCAAAATGGCTTTGCATGTTGAAATAAATGCGAGTATGAATACGAGATTAGGAAATACATGTTCTGCAAAAATACGATAATTCGTCTCAGTTTGTGCATAAAAAAAGCTAATAGGAAGTGTAGAAAGCATAAGACCGAATATGGCGTAATGTTTAAAAACAAATTGCTTTGGTGAACTTGCCTCAACTGTTTGTTTTGACTTACTTATAGGTGGAACGGTTTCTGGGAGCTGGGTCCAAACAACAACGGCATATATCGTAAGGGTTACACTTTGCACGATAAATAAATATTCTGGGTGAGTATTATAAAAACTTGCACCGATTAAAGGGCCGATTACGGATCCAATTGCTCCCATCGTTTGTAGAAGAGCAAAAATTTCTGCTTGCTGCTCTTTTTTTGTTAAATCAGCAATTTGTGCACGTTGAGCCGGAATATATAAGGAACGGCCAATGCCATTAATGACATATAACAGTGCAAATATAAAAACGGATTGAGCGAAAACGAAACTACCGATTGCAACACTTTGTAGCAATAAGCCGAGTAACATAATCTTTTTCCGGCCATATTTATCAGTAATTCCTCCAGCAATAAGTGTAAATAAAATGTCTGAAAGTGGCTGTAATCCGAAAATCAGCATAGTTATTATTACATTGCCGTTTAACATTTTATTAACGTAAATAATCATAATGATAGCTAGCATAGATTCAGTCGTTCGGGTTAATAATTCACCACACAGTCTAATAAAAATAGGTTTATTGTAACGAAGTAAGAGATAATTCAATATTAATTCCTCCTTTCTATATTGAAATGATAGGATGAAAGAAGAATTGGAAAAAGGGTAGAAACAATAGGGAGTATTTTTCACCTTTTAGGGGGATTATGATGTTTATTTTAGATCAATATATTGAACTATGGATTGCTTATGGAAAAGGGAAAAAAGAGGGAGAACGATTGGAAGTAACAGTGCAAAATATATCTGAAACATTATTTTGTACAGAGCGTAATAGTAAATTAATTATAAAAAAATTAGATGAGTTAAATTGGATCAAGTGGTTTCCAGGTCGCGGCAGGGGAAATCGTTCTAAGTTAATATTTCAAAAGCACCCGATGTCTTTAATTTTAGATAGAGGAAAAGAAATAACGAAAAAAGGGGATGTGAAAAGCGGAAGCATATTTGTGGAACGCTATAGCTCACATTTTCCGTCAGTAAAGGGAGAATATCACTGCTGGGTAGATTCAATATTTGGTCATAAGATTGAAATGACATCTGAAGGGAGAAGAGATGTACTCCGGTTGCAAGTACAAATGAATTTAGATATCACATTAGATCCTGTATACGCTACAATGCGTTCAGAATGTCATATGGTAAAACATATATTCGACACACTCGTGTATGTAGACGGTAATACAAACATTATAGAGCCAAGACTTGCATTTCACTGGGAATATAATGACGCTGAAAAAATATGGACGTTTTATTTACGAAAAGGAGTTCACTTTCATAATGGAAAACAACTTTCTGCACATGATGTTATATACTCATTGAATCGATTTATGAAGCTGGAAAATAATGCACACGCATGGATGTTACAACACGTTGAAAGTATCCGTTCAGTGGATGACTACGTTGTCGAAATTCAATTACAAACGGAAAATAAAATGTTTTTACATATGATAAGTGCAGAACAGTGTTCTATCGTGAATGAAGATGAAGCAGGAGAGCTAATTGGAACAGGGTCTTTTCAATTATATAAAAGTAATGAAAATCTGTTCATTTTAGAAGGTCATCCTTTATATTTTCGTGAAAGACCTTTTTTAGATCGTGTTGAGTTGTGGAATGTAGAACAAGGTGTAAGTACATACGATGTTTTAGTAAAGGCGCAGTATAAAGATAAAGAAAAACATAATAAAGAATTGTCTCGGCTTGAGTCGAACGTGACATATATAACATGTAATCTTACGAAAGAAGGACCAATGCAAGATGAGTTATTTCGGAAAGCGTTATATAAAATCATTCATGGTTATACAATCGTTCAAGAACTCGGCGGAGAACGTGGAGAAGTGGCAAAGAAACTAATATTAGCAGGTGAAAGCATTGTAGAGATTGAGGAAGATGTAGAAAGTTTAATTAAAAGGAGTACTTATCATAATGAAGTGCTACAGCTCTACACATTTACAGGACGAGATCATGTTGAAGATGCACAATGGATACAAAAAGAGTGTGCGAAGTACGGGATTCGTGTAGAAAATAATTTTCTTGATATAGAAGAGCTATTGGAAGTAAGTACGATACAAAAGGCTGATATGATGCATGATAGTGCCACAATAAGCGAACGAATAGAAGATAGTCTATTATATATGTTTCTTACAAAAAATAGTTTTATTCATGGACAAAGCAACATGGACTTTTATGAAAAGTTGTCTATTTATTTTAAACAAGAAGAATTAGAGAAAAGAGTTACACTGTTACGCGATATCGAGGATACTTTGTTACGTCAAATTCATATTATTCCTTTATATCGTAATAAACAAGAGGTAAGTACACACGAAAAAGTTCAAAATATAATGATTAATTCACAAGGTTGGATTGATTTTTATAATATTTGGTTTAAGTCTTGATATATAAGGGCTTTTGCGCATTTTCATAAGATGTGTAAGAGCCTTTTTGTATGTAGGAATAGGTTTGTTTTACACATTGTTACGCTACTTGTGATAAAAGTCTATTTACAGCGTAACAGTGTTATGTTACATTGTTATCAGGAAGGAGTGTTATACAGTTGAGTACAGATTTGATTTCAAAAAAAGATTTATTAGAACTAACTGGCATTTCATACGGACAGTTATATAGGTGGAAAAGAAAAAATTTAATACCGGAAGATTGGTTTGTACGAAAGTCAACATTCACGGGTCAAGAGACATTTTTTCCGAAAGAAAAGATATTAGAGCGTATTGATAAAATCCAAACGATGAAAGAGGATTTATCACTTGATGAACTAGCGAATATGTTTTCACCGAGTGTGAGAGAAATTCTTTTAACAAAGGAAGACATTTTACGTAAGGGGATTGCATCAGAACCAGTTTTACAATTTTTCATAGAACAAACGAATAAAACAGCAGAGTTTCAATTTGTAGATATTCTTTATGTGTACATGTTAGAAGAATTATTACAATCGGGAGATATTAGTTTAGAAGAAGGAAAAATGGTCTTGCAAGTTTTACGTGAAAATTATGAAGCAATTAAACATAAAACTTGTGATTTAATCATTGTACGAAAGTTAGGGATTTCTACATGTTTATTAGTTTCAAACGTGGACGATTTAATTTTTGAAAAAGGCACTAAAATCGTTTTACGCGAAGCGATTATGAAATATACCGAAGCATTAAAAACGAAATTGTTGTAGTGGAGGAGAAAGTATGCGTACAGATAATTTGATTATAAATGGTTACGGTTCATCGAATGGTGGCGAGTTTCATAAAGTGCAATTAAACGGAAAAGGTACTGTGAATGGAAATGTTGAATGTGACCAATTTGAATGTAACGGTTACGGTGCCGTTACTGGAAATTTGAAAAGTAGCAATGCAAGAATTAGTGGATCAGGTAAAATCGACGGTACAGTTCATGCTGAAACGATGCGAATTGATGGAAAAGCAACAATTACGCAAGATGTGAAGGCAAACAGTTTGAAAATTGCAGGAAAAGGTACGGTAGGTGGAAATGTTACTGGTGAAGAATTTAAAGTCAATGGTCAAGCGACAATTGATGGTAATTGTGAAGTGGATACGTTTTCTTCAGAAGGACAATTTACAATTGGTGGATTACTAAGCGCTGATGAAATAAATATTAATATTCACGGTACATGTCGAGCGAAAGAAATTGGTGGTCAAACGATTAAAGTAAAACAAAGACTAAGTACTTTTAGTAGGCTGTTTCAATCAGTATTTGGTATGCAATTAGAGGCTGAACTATTAGAAGGTGACAATATCGATATTGATTATGCTCACATAAGAACGGTAAGAGGAAATAATGTTACGGTAGGACCGAACTGTGAGATTGAACTGATCGAATATACGGGTGTTCTTACTGTTGATAAAAGCGCAAATGTAAAAGAAATGAAGCAGATTTAATGGAAGGGAGAAAATGATATGGAACATCAACATAGTCTTACTGTTAATGGTTCTGGTAGTTCAGCAGGCGGAGATTATAATAAAGTGAAGATTCGCGGTGAAGGAACGATTTCTAATGACATGAGCTGTAATGAATTTAAAACGTACGGCACGAGTGAAGTGTGCGGTAATATGAAAGTGAAAAGTTATGTCGTGTATGGAGATAGTGAAGTACAAGGAAATGTAGATGCGGAATATGTAAAAGTATACGGAAATACACAAATGCATAGTGATGCTCATATTGAAAAAATAAAAGTAAGAGGTATGATAGAAGTTAAGGGGAAATTAACTGGTGATTTCGTAGATGTGAAAGGCGCTTTAAATGTAAAAGGAGATATTGAAGTTGAAGAACTGTCACTAACTGGTGGCCTTGAAAGTGATGGATTACTTAATGCTGAAAATATTGAAATTTCACTTCGTTATGAAGGTAGCAAAGTAAGAGAAATTGGCGGTAAGAAGATTACCGTTCGTAAAAAAGCGAGATTTATTCCATTTACAAATCATGCTGGAAGCCTCCAAACGTCTATCATTGAAGGAGATGAGATTTATTTAGAGCATACGATTGCTGAAGTAGTAAGAGGAAATAATGTTACAATTGGTCCTGGATGTGAAATTAGTGTTGTAGAATATCATACTAGTTTTAATCAAAAAGGTAATGCAGTCGTAAAGGAACATAAACAAATATAAGTAGTACGAGGGAGAGCAAGGTTATGGTTGAAAAGAATAATAAGCTCGGCTTTGTTGTAGCGGGCTTATTGCTAGGTATTTTAATGGCATCAATGGATAATACCATTGTCGTAACAGCGATGGGAACAATCGTTGGTGATTTAGGAGGCCTTGAAAACTTTGTATGGGTCGTTTCTGCCTATATGGTCGCAGAAATGGCAGGTATGCCGATATTCGGAAAACTATCAGATATGTATGGTAGAAAGAGGTTCTTTATTTTCGGTTTAATCGTCTTTATGATTGGTTCGGCGCTTTGTGGTACTGCTGAAAATATTACACAGTTAGGGATTTATCGTGCCATTCAAGGTATTGGCGGCGGGGCATTAGTGCCGATCGCGTTTACTATCGTTTTTGATATTTTCCCTCCTGAAAAGCGCGGGAAAATGGGTGGTTTATTCGGAGCAGTATTTGGTTTATCGAGTATTTTTGGTCCGTTGCTTGGTGCGTATATTACAGATTACATAAGCTGGCACTGGGTATTTTATATTAACTTACCGCTTGGCGTTTTAGCACTTATTTTTATTACATTCTTTTATAAAGAGTCACGAGTTCATAGAAAGCAAAAAATTGATTGGTTTGGCGCAATTACTTTAGTTGGTGCAGTAGTTTCTTTAATGTTTGCGCTTGAACTTGGCGGACAAAAGTATGATTGGGATTCTAACTTTATTTTAAGTTTATTTGGTGGATTCGTTATTTTAATTATTGCATTCATTTTTATTGAACGTAAAGTAGAAGAACCGATCATTTCATTTGAGATGTTTAAACAACGTTTGTTCGGAATGAGTACAATTATTGCTTTATGTTACGGAGCTGCATTTATGTCAGCAACTGTATACATTCCATTATTCATTCAAGGTGTATACGGTGGCACTGCAACAAACTCAGGATTATTACTTTTACCAATGATGTTAGGCTCAGTCGTAACAGCGCAGTTAGGTGGTTTTTTAGCGACAAAGCTTAGCTACCGAAACATTATGATCATTTCTGCGGTTATTATGCTAATTGGACTATTTTTATTAAGCACATTAACGCCAGAAACAAGTCGTGCATTATTAACAGTGTATATGATCATTATCGGATTTGGAGTCGGTTTCTCATTCTCTGTACTAAGTATGGCAGCTATTCACAACTTCGGTATGGAACAGCGCGGATCTGCGACTTCGACGAGTAATTTCATTCGTTCATTAGGTATGACACTAGGTATTACAATCTTCGGAATGATTCAAAGAACAGGTTTCCAAGATCAATTAGAAGAAGCATTTAAAGGTATGAGCGGGGGAATGAATACAAACACATTAAGGGATTCAAGAGCCATTTTATCAGAATCGGCAAGATCTCAAATCCCTCCGCAAATATTAGATAAGATTATTGATGCTCTTTCTAGTTCAATTGTTCAAACGTTCATGTGGGCATTGGTACCAGCTGGATTAGCATTCATATTCATTTTCTTTATGGGAAATGAGCGCATGGTAATTAAGAAACAACAAAAGAATAAAAAGAGCGAAACATCAAAAGCGTAATGAAAAAGCTCCTTTCCAATTGGAAAGGAGCTTTTTCGTATGTATGGTGTTAGATTAGCCTTCGATAATTTCGTATTCTTCGTCTGCAAGTAATAAAATTTGTTTTTTCTTACCTTTGTTTTGAACTTCGATTACATCGTATGCACCTAAGTCTCTTACTTTGCTTTGAGAAGCGTTAACCATAACTTCCATAGAATCAATTAAGATATCTTCTTCAATGTATGATTCAGGCAATGCCATATCTTCAGTTTCTAATACACATGCGTATAGATTTTGTAAGTTTTCAGCAGTTGGGTTTTGTTCCTCAACATCAATGATGTTTTTTACTGCTTCCATATTTTCTTCTTTTACTTGGTATACTTTAATTTTAGCCATTGTTTTAATCTCCTTTATAACGTAATCGTAGAGGCTACACTTCATTATAACGTTTTTTTCATGAAAGATGAAATTGTTATATGTATTTATAGTAAAAATTATGTGTTATTACTCATTATTGGTGTAATTCCCTTACTAATATTATGAATAGGTAACGATATTCCTACGTTAAAGTTATATTGTCCAAGCTTTTTTGTTTTCCTTTCATATATATGTATTAGCTATTCTATATAAAGAAGGGATGGAGTGTAAGTGGATTGTGAGCCGAAACGTGATTGTGGATGTTGCCAAAATAGTATATGTGAATTTTTACAAAGTCTAGAACCGTATACTAAAGTTGAAAGTATTGTAATAGCAGGAAACGAAATCGTTGTATCCTATTTTCTTTCGTTTAATGTGATGAAAGGGATTGTATCATTTGTACAAGAAGACAGTGAGGTTATATTTGTAGATTGCTCAAAAATTGATGCAATCCGAATAGGAAAAGTTTGTAGTTGCAAATCGAAAGTTAAATATATTGAAGAGGACTTTAGCTTGCTAGGAAATGTGTGCCCGCAATGTTTAACAGAGGGGAGCACAATCTTTTTCGATTTTCATAATCCAGAATTAAATTTATCTTTACAAGCGAAAACAATTGATGCACCTATATGTACTGAATTTACAGATGAACTTGGGAATATAGTAAAGCAAGTTGCAATCGTAGGTGAAGCAATTGTTTCTAAGGATTTTGTTCAAGTACCTGAACTGTTAGATTTTCGATTAGTTTTATCGGATACTGCTGCGAACCCTTTGAAGTTTGGAATACTATTCATTAATTTTCCTGATATTACATTCATTATTCTTTTCGCATCTAGTGGATACTTAAACATTTCAAATTGTTTAAAAGTAGAGAGTGGAACTGGTAATATCGAAATAGAAGAGCTGAAAAAAATGATAAAGGATGACGATAACACGTACAAATCGGTTGTTAAATTGACTAAGGTATATAAGAACGGTGAGACGGAATCTTTTATTTCTAAGAAGGAGTTATAACGCATTTTTTGATAAATCCTCATACATTATGTTGAGGGTTTATACATACACGATGTATATTCTAAAGTTTAAAAAGTGAGATACTCTTTTTTTATTAGATGTTATAATAATTTTATATTTGTGAATAGTTTATAATTATATAAAATTTTAGTTTAATAGGTGTTTGCTTATATGGTAAGTGGTTTATTGAAAAATTATATATATTTAATCTTAAATATATATAATACGATTGATTTTAAAGAAGGCGGGAATGTAAATGATATATGAAGCGAATATACGTACAAGAAAAAAACTAGTTTCTATGTTTGATGATTTCAATAACGTTGTTTTACTTTCTTATTTACAAGGACATATGGGTACTGCTTGGGTAAATGATCTTGAAAATCCAACAGTAGCACAAGTTACGGTAGGAATTTTCACATTTTATGCTGGAGACCCAAATGTGCAAGAAACAGAAGAGTTATTACGTAATATTCCAGAAAGAATTTTAGTTATCGTAAATAGTGAAGAGTGGAAACAACGCCTAGAAACATTCCATGAAAGAAAAATAGATAAGTTTTTACGTTATAAATTCAAACGAAATCCAGAAGTTTTTAATCGTTCAAAATTACAATCTTTTATATCAACACTTCCAAAAGGATATGAGTTAAAAAGAATAGATGAGCATATCGCAAATAGCCCTACATTACATAAAATCTCCGAAGATTTTACAAGTCAATTTCAGTCGGTAGAAGATTATATAAACCGTGGTATAGGTTATAGCATTTTATATAACGGAGAAGTTGTATGCGGTGCATCCTCGTATAGTATTTATAATGATGGAATTGAAATTGAAGTTGCGACTGATCACAATCATAGAAGAAAAGGTTTGGCAACTGTAGTTAGTGCAGCTCTTATATTGGATTGCTTAGAAAATGGAAAGTATCCAAACTGGGACGCAGCGAATACTACATCTGCTAACCTAGCAGAAAAGTTAGGATATGTTTTTGATAAAGCGTATGATACTTATTTTGTGGATAATAGATGAGTGAAGGAATTACATACTAAAAAATAAATGCGCCCTAGTACGTAAGTCTAGGGCGCATTTATTAGTTGGTAAATATCTTCATAACAATCTTATCACATTTTATCTTTTGAATGTTTGGAATTAAAGATATTTATGTGACTTTTTGAAAAAATAAAAGAGCAGCTAGCAAAAGCTTACTGCTCCTCTCCAAGGGAGAATGGAGAAATACAATCATGTTACCTATAGTATTGACGGAACATAGAGTTTTAACCAAAGCCCGATCGGTGAGGGGTTTGATTAAAACTCCCACTGATTAAAGTTTCACTTTATTACATTTACAGTTTAAATAGTAGAACGTGTTTATCGTAGTTCTCTAAACACCAATTATATTTTTTTAGAATAATTGGATGGACTGCTTCTTTCGTAGTATCGACTTCAGTATAGCCATATTTCTTATAAAAGTTTTCTAATTCCTCAAAAGGAAGACAATATACATCTTGTATTTGTGATTTTCTCGCAGTTTCTACTAAAAATGAAACAAGCTCACCAGCTAATTGAAGCCCTCTAAATTGAGGCAGAATAAAAATCCCGCCCATTTCTAAAGTATCTTCATCTATTTGGACTAATCGGCCAACACCTGCATACTCGTTGTTATATGTAATAATTGCAACTTTATCTCTTTTTAAATCACTTCGTACAAATCCTATTGAGTCATATTGATTATTAACCCATTCTAAATCGTTAGATGTGGCCAATTGAATACTCATATACATCCTCCTTGGAAATACTAGCGCTTTCTTCATTATATAGAACATAACATACTATATCAAAAGAACCTTGAGATAGCACATTTGTTTAAGTTATTAGTTAAAAGTGTGGGATTGCTGGCATTGAAATGTAGGGTTCACCAAATATAGGATAATAATGTTGTGAATTTAGTGTTACATAGTCAAAACAAAAAATAGTTCATGTGTTCGATAACGCACGATTGTTTAAGTGTAGAGAAAATTATAGGTGTATTTTAATTAGTAGCTACTGTATTCATTGAAGCTATTAAGGAAATGTGGTAATCGCCAGCCTTAGTGATACAAATCATATTAGGATTTAGTAAAAAAACTCTTCCTAAAAAAGAGGGAGATTAAAGATAAGAGCACTTCGAAAAGTGCCCTTCAGTAACGACTACTCATTCTAAAAAGAAAGGATGCAATATATCATATGAAGTTAAGTGTATTTAATTATGGGCCTTTTATATAAAAGTTTTATTTTGTTCTGAATAAAAAGGCGGTTGTTTCCGCAACCACCTTTCAGTAAAACAAAGCACTTTTTATGAAATAAATTATGGATGGTCCCTAAAAAAGGTTATAGGATATACCCACATTTTTATAACTAAAGTGAAGAACTCAGGTTATAAGGAAGGAACAATTATATTGTATGAAATCTATTCTAGAGTAGTCACAAAGAAAGTTGTCTTCTTATTAGAAGGCTGCTTTTTTTATTAGAAAAAGAAGTAGAAGATTAAGTTACTTGTCCAAACAAATTTTAAAAAAATACATAAAATGCTATTAGTTAGTCAATATTTTAATATTGCTAATTTTTAAGACTAAAAGGGGTGATTTTATGTGTGAATGTGAAGTTTGTAGACGAAAGAAAAATCGGGATCCATTAAACCGGGAGTTTGAGCCGAAAAAACGAGTTCCTGAGCCAAAAAAAGAGGATTGCGAATCATTAAATTATTATTCGTTTAGTAAAAATGCAAATTTTTTAGAGGAAGCTATACAAACAGATGAAATCGATCAAATTTCTGAGGAATATATTGAAATAGTTGATTCAGCAGATGTACAAGTTACTACTACAGATACAAAAGCTGCGCTATCTATCCAAGCGGCATTACAAGCAGCTATCGTAGTTGTAGTAAGTATTTCTATAGCAGATAGTGAAAAGGCAGATAAAATAACACAAGAATTATTTCAAAAATCAGCTATTAAACAAATTAATAGACAAAAAACATTTATTAAAAATTCTAGAAACGTAACCGTAACAACTACTGATACAGATATTGCAGTGAATATTCAAATTCTCCTTCAAATTTTATTAGCTTTATTAGTTAAACTAAACATTTTATAAAGTGTCTATCCTATTGATATTTAGCTATAAGTTTTCACTCTAAGTAAATGTTTTTTGTTGTAATACGTGGTACAAGCTTGGACTTTTTATTAAGACTGAATTAATATTCAAGATTAATGGTAAAGCAAGTGTGGAAAACTACAAATAAAGATAAAATACATGATTTAACAGTAATGAAACTTATATTTATGTGAAGTGAAGGAAAGCTGTCTTCTTATTAGGAGTCAGCTTTTGATTTTATTAGCAAAAAGAAGTGAAAATAGAAGATTAAGTTACTTGTCCAAGCAATTTTTATTTCATTACATATAATGCTCGTAGATATTTAAAATTTTTATAGAAAATTGATTGGAGTGAATATTGTAAATGGATGATTTAAACAAATTTTCTTCCTTTAAGTTTGATAAGGATCAAAAGAATATAATTATAGACCTTTTACTCTCAGATATTTTTAATAGGCATGGGATAAATGAAGAAAAACTAAAAAATTTATCGCCAGAAAAAAAGCAGCAAATTAAAAGTATTGTTTCTGAAATACAATCACAAGTTAATAATTATTTAGATTGAAAGGGGGTGAACGCATGGACAAAACATGTCATTCAGATGAAAATAAAAAGTGGAGTGCATTAGATTCCTCAAATCCTCATCCATCTTTTAAAAATGCTAGCGTTTCAGAAGCAGCTGCGCAAGAAAGTAAAACTTATCAAATTTCTGAAGAATCTATTACAATTGTAGATTCAGCAGATGTAGAAGTTACTACTACAGATACAAAAGCTGCTTTATCTATTCAAGCAGCATTACAAGCAGCTATCGTGGTTATAATAAGTATTTCTATAGCAGATAGTGAAAAAGCTGACCGTGTAGCACAAGAATTGTTTCAAAAATCATCTATTAAACAAATTAATAAACAAGAAACTGTTATTAGAAATTCTAGAAATGTTACAGTTACGACTACGGATACAGACATAGCAGTAAATGTTCAAATTCTTCTCCAAATTTTATTAGCTTTACTAGTAAAATTAAATATTTTATAAAATGTTTAACTTGTTTTTATCTAGTGATTCTTACAGGTGAATATTCACTGTTTTAATTATAGTACAGGCTATAAATATTTATCATAACTGGACTAATATTCAACATCACCAAAGTATGAATGTAAAAGCCATTTCCTTTATTGGATTTGGCTTTTAAATTTTAAACAGTATGAATTTGAAAAGATTATATTAAGATAAAGAATTAAAATATAATGATACAAAATACTTATAAAATTATTCGTGTTTTAGAAAAATAATAAGAAAAAGGTGTTTAAAATAGAATCATTTTCATTAATAGTTCAAGTTTTGAAGAATAGTGCATACAATATAAAGTGTTTTCCTTTCTTCATTTAAGTTTTACGTATATAATTTAAAAGTACTATTTTTATTTTATTATTTTATATTTATAACAGAATAGAGGTTTAAAAATGGGTGTTAAAATCATTACGGATAGTGCGGCGGATTTACCAGTAGAATTGCTGCAAGCATATGATATTGATTTAATTCCACTCCGTGTATATGATGAAGCAGAAACAGAGTATTTAGATGGAGTAACATTAGAGTCAGTTACATTATTGCAAAAAATGAGAGAAGGCGCTGTTTATAGAACGTCATTGCCTTCACTTGAAACTTTCCAAGAAAAATTTGTTTCTTATGCAAAAGAAGGTAATCCTTGTATATATTTAGCTTTTTCATCTGAACTGTCTGGTACATATCAATCATCAGTTGTCATTAAAGAGGAAGTAAAAGAAACATATGTAGATTTAGATTTAGAAATTATTGATACGAAATGTGCTTCGCTTGGTCAAGGTCTTGTCGTTTTAGAAGCTGCTAAAATGGCAAAAGACGGCGCATCAAAAGAAGATATTTTAAACCGTGTCGATTTTCTAATGAACCATATGGAGCACATCTTCACTGTAGCTGACTTACAGTACCTTGTTAGAGGTGGACGTTTAAGTAAAGTAGCTGGTTTTATCGGTGGTTTACTAAACATTAAGCCGATCTTAAACGTGGAAGAAGGAAAACTTGTACCACTTGAAAAGGTACGAGGGAAAAAGAAAGTATTAAGCCGTATTGTTGATATTATGGAAGAGCGTGGTAAAGACCTTAAAGGTCAAACAATCGGTATGACTCACGGTGACGATTTAGAAACAGCTGAAGCATTAAAAGCATTAATTACGGAAAGATTTGGCTGTGAAGTATTTATCGTAAATACAATTGGTGCAGCAATTGGAGCACATACAGGTCCTGGCGTTATAACGTTATTTTTCTTAAATGAAGTAGAGTAAAGGATTGATCTTTTGATCAATCCTTTTTTATTTTTTAATCTGTGATAATCGGTCGTTATGGTATTGATGAAGATAAAATCTTTGAAGTTTTCCTATATCAAATGCAATCTTGTAGAAGGAGTATTTTTTATATGTGGAATGATACTTAATGGTAGAAAAAAAGTATAAATAAGAATGCATTTATAGGAATCTGAATATTTAATTATATCTAAATTTTATCATTTCATATATAATTGTGTAGGGAAATATCTGTAACTATTTGTAAAAATAGGGGGCGGCTATAAAAATGCAAGAAATTGCTAGATGGGATTTAAATCGATTGTATTTGAATGAGGATATTCTATTTCCGATTTTGGAGTTGAAAGAGCAATATTTTGTAACAAAAGATGTAGAGATTCTTTCAAAGCTTATACAAGCTATTGAAAAAGCAGAATACTATTTGTACTGTCAATCGGTTGAAGAAAGTGTTTCATCTGACCTTACTAAATTGACTGTGAAAGTGAAGGAACTAAAAAGTGAAGTACAGCAAGTAATAAAACATAATGAAGTGGAAACTTCAGATAATACTAAGTTAATAAAAGATGAACTTAATGCGTGGGAAAATATGTACATACAATTACGGGATAGGATAGAAATAGCGCACAATAACAAACAATTATCATTTGGACAAGCAAATAACATTGCAATGAATAGTGATAATGAAAAGGAAAGATTAGAATTATTCGAGTTACTTACAAATGCATTAAATAAAGAAAAAGAAATCTTTGCTACTGTATTAAATCAAATAGGGAGATTACGTAATATAAAGAGTAATGAAATAGAAGATAGAGAGATTTTAACACAATCTTTTCATGCGAATGGCATTTCAGAAACTGTATTATTACAAATGTGGAATGTGACAGAAGAAAACCTTGATAAATTAGTAAGTGCTTTAAACGTGTATAAGAAAGGGAAAGCTTCGATTACATGGCATGAACTTATGACAGTAAAGGAAAGTAATGAGGTTACTATTCCTTTTTCAGTCGCAGTACAAAACGTTTATGATGCATGTAAGAATATTGACGAAGAATTAGCAGAATTTGCACGTAATGCGATAGAAAGTGGATGGGTAGATGCTGAACCGGGAGAGAATAAACCACCAGGTGGGTTTTGTGCTCCATTTTTCAGTGAGAAAGAATCTCGAATTTCAATGCGTTATGATGGGAGTATAGATAGTGTAAGAGTGCTCGCTCATGAATTAGGACATGCTTGGCATTTTTATAATATGAGTTTTGAACAATCTACATCTTTTTTAGATGATTATTTGCCGATGAGTACGGCTGAATCAGCATCTATTTTCTTTGAAACGGTACTCTTAAATTATCTAATTGAAACAACGGATAGTAAAGATATGAAAAAGGCTTTGCTTAGCTGGAAAATAAGAAATAGTTTTAATTATGTAATGGCAATACGAGCATCGTATCAGTTTGAAAAAACATTTTATGAAAAATGTAAAGAGGGTCCATTAAGTGCTGATGAAATTGAGAAATTATCTATAATGGCACAAAAAGAAGCATATGGAAATGCTTTAAGTGAATACCAGCCGTTTGTATGGATGAAATATATTCAATTTTATATAGCAGATGTTCCTTTTTACAATTATCCATACACATTTGGATATTTAGTAAGTTTTAGTTTATTAGAAATAGCTCAAGAAAGTAAAAGTACTTTTCATCCGAAATATAAAGAGTTTTTAAGAGAAACAGGAAAGGCTCCAGTAGAGGAGCTTATGAAAAAATATTTTGAAATAGATATAAGAAATTATGAATTTTGGAATAAGGCTTTTATTCAAATTTCTAAAGACATTGATGAATATTTGCAGCTTATGTAAGGGGAGAGTATAGTGGATCAACAGTTTATAAAAGGTATACCTTTTTCAACTTTAGAATATGCAAAAGCTATAAGTTTATTAAAAGGTTGGATACATGAACAACAAGAGAAACCAAGGTTTGTAGTAACTGCAAATCCTGAAATTGTTATGTCTGCAAAGGAAAATACGGAAAAATCAAAGCAGTTTAAAAAGATGTTACTATCTGCGGATTTAATAACAGCGGACGGGATTGGTGTCATAATTGGCTCGAAAATATTAAAAGGAACTTTGAAAGAACGTGTTACTGGGGCGGATTTAACTCACGATTTAATAAAATATTGTAACGACAATGAATATCGTGTCTTTCTTTTTGGAGCCGCTCCAGAAAGTAATAAAAAGGCATTAGAAAAATTAAATGAGCAGTTCCCAGGAGCACAGTTTAAAGGACAGCATGGATTTGTAAATGGTGAAGAAATAGAAAAAATAAAAATAAAAATTAAGCAATTCAAGCCGCATTTACTACTCGTAGGACTAGGTTCACCAAAACAAGAAGAGTTCATCTATGAAAACATACAAACATTAAACGTTCCGCTATCTATTGGTATCGGAGGCATGATTGATATAATATCTGGTACTGTAAAAAGAGCACCGAAAATGATGAGGGATACTGGAACTGAATGGCTGTATAGGTTACTCTCACAGCCGAAAAGATTGAAGAGGCAACTTGTACTTCCGAAATTTTTATTGTCGGTTATGTTAGAGAGAGTGAAAGGAATGCCAAGCTAAGAAAGGACAAGTAAGATGATAGAGCCGTTATCTAATGAAAAAGCTACAATGATTTTTCAAGAGCTGAAAGTAGAATGTGAAACTTTATTTGAATTTAAAATTCGAAATGCAATACCTATTCATCGTGGTTGGCTAAATTTGAAGTGGAAACTCGAAACGGATGCAGGGGATTTTGTATTAAAGCAATATAATCAAGAACGGTACAAAATGTATAACTCAGACCTTTTAATACAAGCATTACAACAACAGCAAAGATTACATAATAATGGTGTAAGTTGTCCAAGGGTATTAATTTATAAAAATAATGTAATGCATATATCAAAAAGTGATGAAAGATTTATAGTATTAGAACATAAGGAAGGTAGCTTAGTTTCACCAGGAAAAGTGAATCAAAAGGAAATTCACTCTCTTGGTCAGACGATAGGTTATATGCATAACTTGTTAAATGATGGCTCTTTAATAAAAGGAGAAAATCCTAAATTTGTTCCACCTACTAAAGAGGCGAGATTGAAACATTGGGAAGAAAAAATGAGAGAAGTAGAGAAGCTAGGAAAAGAGCACATTCTCTCTTATATAAAATTACAGCAAGAAGCAACACAATTGGTAAATACAGAACAATTTCATAATAGCCAACGGGGATGGGTGCACCGTGATTTATGGGTAGATAATTTCTTGTTTCTTAATGATAAAGTATCAGCGATTCTTGATTTTGATCGCATGGATTACGATTATGTAGAGTTAGATATTGGCCGTGTAGTTATATCGTGCGCATTAAGTGACGGAGTATTAAATAAGAGTCTTGTTGCATCATTTTTAGAAGGGTACCGAAATGAAGTAGACTTTCCAGTAGGGAATATTGTTCGGGCAATTCAAATGCTTTGGTACATGGAGAGTACTTGGTGGATCCATGCCAATATGGATCAGCATAGTGTACCACCTTAACGCTTTGCAGATGAAATGAATTGGATAGCTGAAAATTATAGTGTATTACATAATATATTGGCCGACTTATAAAAAAAGAGGAGACTACATACATGAACAGAATCGGCATTATTGGAGCAATGCAAATTGAAATAGATTTACTTTTAGAAAAACTAGTTATACAAGAGGAACAGACAATAGCGGGAATGCCTTTTTATATTGGAGAATTCATGGGAATAGAAGTAATTATTACACGTTCTGGTGTAGGGAAAGTAAATGCAGCTGCATGCGCGCAAACATTAATTCATAAATTTGATGTAGACTCTATCATTAATACGGGCGTTGCTGGCGGATTACATTCAGATGTAAAAGTCGGCGATATAGTTATTTCAACGAATGTTACTCATCATGATGTAAGTAAAACTCAAATGAAAAACTTATTTCCGTTCCAAGAGGAATTTATTGCAAGTAAGGAATTGGTAGAGTTAGCACGTAAAGCTTGTATTAGTAGTAGTTTACAGATTGCAGTTCATGAAGGAAGAATTGTCAGCGGTGAATGTTTTGTTGAAGATTCAAAGTTAAAGGCGAAATTAATAGACGAATACGCACCTCATTGTACAGAAATGGAAGGGGCAGCAATTGGACATGTTGCCTATATAAATGATATACCGTTTCTCATTATAAGATGTATTTCTGACAGCGCAGATGATGAAGCTCAAATTTCTTATGATGACTTCGCGAAAACTGCTGCGAATTATTGCTCAGAAATTATTATTGAGATGCTTAAAAATATATCTGGTAAAACCATAGTCCAAAAGGAGAGATAGGAATGTTACAAGCATTAATTTTTGATATGGATGGTACGTTATTTCAAACAGATAAAATTTTAGAATTATCATTAGATGATACTTTTGATCACTTAAGATCATTACAATTATGGGATACAGTAACACCAATTGATAAATATAGAGAAATTATGGGTGTGCCGTTACCGAAAGTTTGGGAAGCTTTATTACCAGACCATTCTATTGAAATAAGAGAACAAACAGATGCATATTTTTTAGATAGACTTATTGAAAACATAAAAAGCGGAAAAGGCGCTTTATATCCAAATGTAAAAGAAATATTTACATATATAAAAGAAAATAATTGTTCCATTTACATTGCTAGTAATGGTTTGAAAGAATATTTACGAGCAATCGTAACTTATTATGCTTTAGACAAGTGGGTGATTGAAACGTTTAGTATTGAACAAATACAATCGCTAAATAAAGGTGACTTAGTTAAAAGTATTATGAACAAATATGATATAAAAGAGGCAGCGGTAGTTGGTGACCGGCTATCTGATATAAATGCAGCGAAAGACAACGGTTTACTTGCAATTGGGTGTAATTTTGATTTTGCGCAAGAAGATGAACTTGCTCAGGCTGATGTAGTAATAGATGATTTAATGGAGTTGAAGGGGATATTACCTGCTGTACAGAGGTAAATAAAGTGTGTGCGTTTTTTGCCAAGTCCTATATGTCTTAGTTTATGGAGGGAATATGATTAAAAATAATTTTAAAATTAGTAATATTCCTGCGGTTTTATGGGGAGATAAGAGTGATAAAATTTTTATTGCAGTACATGGAAATATGTCAAATAAGGAAGATACAATTATTCAAATATTAGCTGAAGAAGCCAAACAAAAAGGTTATCAAGTATTAAGCTTTGATTTACCTGAGCATGGAGAAAGAAAAGATGATAATACTCCTTGCCAAGTACAGATTTGTGTTAGTGAATTATCTATAATTATGAATTATGCAAAAGAACATTGGAAAGAAATAAACGTGTTTGCATGTAGTATGGGAGCGTATTTTAGCCTTTTAGCTTATCAAAATGATGTGGTAGAAAAGGCATTATTTTTATCACCAGTAGTTAATATGGAACGAATTATCGAAAATATGATGAAATGGTTTAATGTAACACCAGAGCTTTTGCAAAAAGAAATGATTATAGAGACACCTATTGGTCAAAAGTTATATTGGGATTATTTATGCTATGTAAAAGAACATCCTATTAATATATGGAATATAGATACATATATTATGTACGGAGCCAAGGATGAACTGTGCGAATTTGAAACTATTAACTATTTTACAAAAAAACATCGTTGTGAATTAGAAGTTATGGAGACGGGTGAACATTACTTTCATACTGAAGAACAGTTAAAGATATTTGAACAGTGGTTACACAAACATATCGATTAACAAATTACAATTTATTTTGAACCTGTTAGAGAAGAATGAGAAATATATAAACTTATAGTATATTTGAGAGAATTTATAAATGGTGAATGTATACACTTAAACAAACACATGCTTTAATTCGATAAGAATTAAACAACTTTAAAGAGCCTTATCACACACTAGATTGTAGCAAGGCTCTTATATTTTCATAATAAAATTAATCAACTGTATTATCGGTTTAGATATGAAGTGAAGAATACGCACGCTATAAATTACATAAAGTAACAACCATAAAAATGCTCAGAATAAATGATTCTCGAGCATTTTATATATTTTCGTACTTAGGGGGAATGGACTTGAAAGATATACATATTCAACAAATAGAAAATTTAATGGGATATGAATTCAGTCATCTCGTTCAAGACAGTGAAGAAGAAGGTTTTAATTTCCTTATAAGGCTAATAAGTGAATATAAAAACGAAATAAATACATTCAATAAAACTGGAGAATGTTTATATGGTATTTTTCAAGGTGATATGTTAATTGGAGTTGGAGGTTTAAATGAGGATCCGTACACAAAAGACAATAAGATTGGGCGGTTAAGGAGATTTTATATTTCAAGGGATTATCGGCGTTTAGGGTTAGGGAACTTATTATTAAACCAACTATTATGTCATGCGGAAAAGTATTTTGAAGTGATTGTTTTACATACTGACACGAAGCAAGGGGATGTGTTTTATACTGCGAATGGATTTGTAAAAGGGGGATTATATAAGGGATCGAGTCACTACAAACTATTATAGAGATTGCTATCCAAATAATAGCTACGAACAGGTATTTTAGTTGGTAAATCGATATATCTTAAAAATCGCTGATATATGAAGTTGCGATCCTTATATTAAAAACAACTTTTATAATTTCATTTACTAAATTGTTATTATAAAAAAGAGCACCTTAGCTTTTAAAATTTAGCTTATAAGGTGACTCCTTTTCAGTCAATTACGTTTTAACGTTCATTTGTTTCAATAATAATCCTGGTTTACCTTTTACATAATAAAAATGCGGATTATTTTCATCATCATAAAGCATAATATAAGGCTTTTCATTTAGTGGGAGCAGTATAAGTACTTCGTCTATTGTAGTGTGTAACCATTGATTAGTAATAGAAACCGGCTTAGATAATGGGATTTTTATCATATAGCCATCTTTTGGAACGACATTTAAGTTTTTAAATGGACCAGTAATTGCTTTAGCGTATTGAACTGCTTCTTTTTGGACTATTGGATCTAAAGATTGTTTTTGAATGACCATTTCTTTTTGACAATCAAACACTTCAATTTGTTGATTTGTATTTGCTAATGCATTTGTTGATAATAGAAATAAAAGAAGAGAAATGACCCCGATTTTTTTTATCATAATACAACACCTCACCATTACTATCCCCTCAAAAGCTTTAAATATTTTTCTGTCACATTCATGTAACAAAGATGTTGTATGATACAATTGGTTTTTGTTTAAAAGCAATGGAGGAAAAAATATGAAAGTTTTAATTGCAGATGACGAACAAGATATGTTAAGAATTTTAAAAGCTTATTTTGAAAAAGAAGGCTTCGAAGTTTTATTAGCGAAAGACGGAGAGGAAGCACTTCAAATATTTTATGATGAAAAAATTGATTTAGCTATTTTGGATTGGATGATGCCAAAACATAGTGGTATTACTGTCTGTCAGGAAATAAAAAAGAATTCAAGCGTAAAAGTATTAATGCTTACGGCGAAAAGTGAAAGTGAAGATGAATTAGCAGCACTTCAAAGCGGGGCAGATGAGTACGTGAAAAAACCATTTCATCCAGGAGTACTAATTACGCGAGCGAAAAAACTTATTCAGCATGATGATATTATTCAAGTACAAGATGTAAAGATAAATTTCGCCAAAAATAAAGTATATAAAAATGATATAGAGTTAGAAATTACAAAAACAGAGCTCGAATTAATAAAATGCTTTTTAAATCATAAAGGAACGATTTTAACTCGTAAAAAATTGCTAGATATTGTATGGGGATTTGACTATTTTGGAGAAGAGAGAACGGTTGATACACATGTAAGAAGGCTGCGTAAAAAAATTGGAGAAAATATTATTAAGACGCATCGCGGGCTGGGCTATAGTTTGGAGGAACAAAGTGAATAAACTTGGGAAAAAGTTATTTTTAAGTATTTCTGCAACTGTTATTCTCATCTTTATGATTTCATTATTATTCATTAACAATCTCTTACCGAACTATAATATTTATAAAACACGTGAAAACTTAAATAAATTTACAACACAAATACAAAATACAACAGTGGAAAATATAGAGGATGTTATTCATACAATTGAAAGTGAAAATAACGTTACAATTGCGTATACGCCAATTAATCAGTCAGAAGATGCTATGAACGAAGCGTTACGCATGCAACTTACGAAAAAGAAAGTAACTTTAAATAAGCTTTGGATTACGAAAGACGAAGTTATGAAAGTGAAGACGGAAGGGCAATCGAATAAACTGTACGATCAAGGAAAGGTAAAAGCGAGTTTTTTTGCTAAATATATTGCGAAAGATGATACGATAATTTTAATTGGGACTTCCATTGCGAATTCAAATGAAATTATAAATACGTTAAATACATTTTACTTATACATCGTATGTTTCTCGCTCCTTCTTATTATTTTACTTGTGTGGATACTTTCAAAAATAATAACGACGCCACTGAAGGAGCTAAGTGATGTGGCTCAGGATATTTCACATTTGCAGTTTAAAAGAACGAAAGTGAAAACGAATGATGAAATAGGAGAGTTGGCCAATAGTATTAATATCATGAGTGAAAAACTACATGAAGCACATCAAGACTTAACTGATCGTAATGAACATTTAAAACGATTTATGGGTGATGTAACGCATGAATTAAAGACACCGATCGCATTAGTAAAAGCATACTCTATGGGGATTAAAGATGGATTAGATGATGGGACTTATGTAGATACAATTATTAAACAAACAGATCAAATATCAAACTTAATTGAAGAACTATTACGATTTTCTAAACTAGAAAGAGATATTTTACAAAAAGAAGAATTCCCCATTGAACCACTGGTCCAGAGTATATTAGATAAGCATCAGATTGACCTGGATTCGAAAGCAATTGACTTGCAAGTAAACTGTAATACGGGTGATACAATCGTTTATGCAGATTTAAATAAAATGAGAATGGTATTTCAAAATTTAATTTCTAATGCAATAAAATATACAGCAAATCAAAGCATAATAATTACTTTAGAAGATAGAAATAAAAGTATATATTTTCAAATAAAAAATGGCATTCATACGGATAAAATTAAAGATATCGAGAAAATTTGGGAGCCTTTTTACGTACTAGAATCTTCTCGTAGTAAAGAAAAATCAGGTACAGGATTAGGACTAGCGATAGTGAAAAGTATTTTAGAAAGACATGGTTTTGAATATGGAGTTTCCTCTATAAATGGAGAAATTCAATTTTATATAAATGTGAAAAAGGACTAACGAAAATTTAGTCCTTTTTGCAGCTTTAGAGGTTAGCGATACAGGATGAATCACCATAATTTTCAAAATTGATGTATTAAATGGAGAATTAGCAAATGTTCTACTTTCATTAAATTCACGTGAAGTTCACAGGGAAACGTTATATTTACATAGTTACATTTGAATTTAATGAAGTGAGGTATTCGGATTTGAAAAGAAAGAAATTAGTAATTGGTAGCATTTTAATGGGGATGACGTTATCTTTATCTGCATGTGGTTCATCAGATAATATTGTAACTACAAAATCAGGAAGCATTTCAGAAAGTGATTTTAACAAAAAATTAAAAGAAAACTATGGTAAACAGAATTTATCTGAAATGGTAGTAGAGAAAGTATTAAATGATAAATATAAAGTTACGGATGAAGAGGTAACGAAACAACTGAAAGAATTAAAAGACAAGATGGGCGATAATTTTAATACATATATGGAATCTAATGGTGTGAAAAATGAAGATCAGTTGAAAGAGAAATTAAAGCTTACTTTCGCTTTTGAAAAAGCTATTAAAGCAACCGTAACGGAAAAAGATATTAAAGATCACTATAAGCCAAAGCTTCAAGTTAGCCATATTTTAGTGAAAGATGAAAAGACAGCAAAAGAAATTAAAGAAAAATTAAATAGTGGCGAAGATTTCGCGGCATTGGCTAAACAATATTCAGAGGATCCAGGTTCTAAAGAAAAAGGTGGAGAACTATCTGAATTTGGACCAGGTATGATGGTGAAAGAATTTGAGGATGCTGCATATAAGTTAGAAGTTGGTCAATTGAGTGAACCTGTTAAATCTTCTTTCGGATATCATATTATTAAGTTAACGGATAAAAAAGAGCTTAAACCATATGAGGAAGAGAAAGAGAATATTCGTAAAGAATTAGAACAGCAACGTATACAAGATCCTCAATTCCATCAACAAGTTACTAGAGATCTGCTTAAAAATGCAGATATAAAGGTATCTGATAAAGACTTGAAAGATACCTTTAAAGAGTTAGAAAAATAATAAATGGAATGTAAGACAATCGATAGAAATATCGGTTGTCTTTTTCTCTATTTTTCCGGCTATTTGCCGGGCAGTAAGACCCCAGAACTCAAAATTCAGCGGAAGCAAAGAAGTTAGGTGTGGACCCCGCTGCCCGTAAACGCCCGATTGGTGAGGGCTCACTTTATATAGAAGCTGGGAGTGGGAAAATACTTTCACACCTGTATTGAATTTTACTTAACAAGAAATCTTTGAGTTTCTCAACTATTATATAAAAATAAAACCGAATTTTCAGTTATTTTGTTATATAGTAAAAGAGAACGAATAAGGGGAGGGAACATTTTGAGTAAAAAGAAAATGGCAATTACACTGTCAGCAATGCTATCTGCAACAATTATACCTAGCTTTACTATGGATGTGCATGCAGAGAAGAAAGAAGAGACTAAAAATACGAAAATTGAATTAGAAAATGGGATGACAAAGCCGATTTATTCTCTCGATGAAGCTATTATCGAAAATTTATATGTAGAGACAGAAGTTGATAGTGATCGCGACGGTAAGAAAGACAGAGTATCGATAAAAGTTATGCGTCCAAAGACAGATTCGAATGTGAAGGTTCCTGTTATTTATGAAATGAGTCCATATCGATCTGGATTAAAAGATGTTCCTGTATATAATGTAGATGAAGAATTGTATGCGTATGAAGGAAAACCGTATGGAGCGGTTAATCTTGGTTCGTATGGGAACTATTACGTGCCAAGAGGTTATGCAGTTATTCTAGGCGAAAGTATCGGTACTGGAAAATCAGATGGATGCCCTACAACTGGAGATGAACAAGAAATACTCGGTACAAAGTCTGTTATTGATTGGGTAAACGGTCGCGCGAAAGCATTTACAGAACAGGGTGAGGAAGTTCAGGCAAATTGGTCTACAGGAAATGTAGGTATGACTGGAGTTTCTTATAATGGTACACTACCAAATGCTGTTGCGACTACTGGAGTTGAAGGTTTAAAAACAATTATTCCAATCGCAGCAATTAGTAGTTGGTATGATTATTATCGTGCAAATGGTGCAGTAATTGCGCCAGGCGGATATCAAGGAGAAGATACAGATAATATGGCAGAAGCAGTACTGACAAGGGAAAATCCTGAAGTTTGCGGACAAGTTATAAAAGAGTTAACGGCTGGACAAGACCGAAAAACAGGTAATTATAATGATTTTTGGGATAAACGCAATTATGTAAAAGATGCTAAAAATGTAAAAGCAAGCGTATTTGTTGTTCATGGTTTAAATGATTGGAATGTTAAGACGAAGCAGTTCGCACAATGGTGGGATGCACTCGGAGAAAATAATGTTCCTCGTAAAATGTGGCTACACCAAGGTGGTCATGGTGGGACATCAAGTAATAACTGGCAGCAAACACAAAATAAATGGTTAGATTATTGGTTGTACGGAATTGAAAATGGAATTATGGATGAACCAATGGTTGATGTGCAAAGAGAAAATAAATCGTGGCAAAAGATAAAAAATTGGCCAGATCCAGCGGCTGTACCTTCAAAAATCCGTATGTATTTAAGTAATAAATCAGTCAATTTTCCACTAAGTATGGGATCGGCTAATAAAGTTTTCTCATTCTTAGATGATGCACAAATGAAATCAAATCAATTAGTAGCAAACCCAGAATTAGAAGTAGCCAATCGATTAGTATATACAATGCCTGTACTTCAAAAAGATACACGCATAAGTGGTACACCAAAGATTTCAATTACAGGAAATATTGATCGATCTGTATCAAATTTAACAGCATTACTTGTTGACTATGGAGGAACGAAGCCGGAAATCGTAACGAGGGGCTGGATGGATCCACAAAACTTGAATAATATAGAAGATTCAACAGCGATTCAACCGGGCAAAGATTATACATTCACATGGGACATGCAGCCAGATGATTATGTCTTTAAAGCTGGACATCAAATAGGGGTCGTTTTAATTGCTAGCGACTATGATTATACAATTAGACCGAAAGCGGGCACGAAACTTACAGTGAAATTAAGTGAAGTGACATTGCCGATTGTGAAATAAATATTTTTTCCAAAGAGCTTACTAAAGTAAGCTTTTTGTTTTATAGTCTGAATTTTTAATTTTATATTTCAAATTGGAAGGTTATGTAATACAATATCATTATATTCTATGGAAAGTGAGTGATATATTATGACAGTCAGCTCTTTCGAAAGCGCATTAAAATTAGAGGTACGAGAAGATTAGTTGAATTGGAATCTTCCGTACGTAAAAACGGAGGAGAAAATAAATGTTTAGTTTTTATAGTACACTTTGTACGGAACTGTATGATTACACAAAACCAGTCGGTTATTCTTTAAATGGTGATATTGAGTATTACAAAGAACGTTTAAAAGATTGTAGAGGTAGAATTCTCGAAGCTGCAGTAGGTTCAGGGCGTGTCATCATTCCGCTTCTAGAGGCTGGTTTTAAAGTGGATGGGATAGATTATTCACCTGAAATGCTTGATTCTTGCCGTAAGCGGTGTAAAGAGAGAGGCTTACATCCTAATTTATATGAAGGAAGCTTGCAACAATTTTCACTTCCGCATAAATATGAGGCAATTATCATTCCTACTGGATCTTTTTGTTTAATTGAAAATCGTGTGGATTCTATAAACGCATTGAAATGTTTTTATGAACATCTTAATCCAGGCGGACGATTAATTGTAGATATTATGCTTCCGCATGACTGGAAGACTGGGGAAATTCATACATCGACTTTTTCTTTGCCGAGTGGAGACGGAATCACATTAGAAAATAAATCAATTGAAATAGATTGGCTGAACCAAGTTACTGTGTCATATTTGAAATATGAAAAGTGGAGTAAAGGACAGTTAGTACAAACAGAATTGCAACGCTTTGCGCTGCGCTGGTATGGAATAGAAGAGTTTAAACTTCTTTTAGAAAGTATAGGTTTCTCTAATATTACTTGCTCTGCTGAATATGATTATGAAAAAGAACCGTCAAATGCAAATCAAATGATTACTTTTGAAGCTGTGCGAAAAGAATAGAACTAAAACTATGAATAAAAAATAAGGCGATCGATTTAAAATCGGCTGCCTTATTTTTTATTTTATGTAATGGTTTATAGAGAAAGATTGGAGGGAAATAAATGAAACTTATATTAATATTTGGCCCACAAGCAGTTGGAAAAATGACAGTGGGGCAAGAATTAGCAACATTAACCGGTTTAAAACTTTTTCATAACCACATGACAATTGATTTAGTAAGTCCAATTTTTGATTACAGTACGAAAGAAGCAAAAAGACTAGTAAGTTTATTTCGTAATGAAATATTTGAAGAAGTATCTAAAAGTGATTTATCTGGAATGATTTTTACGTATATATGGGCATTTGACCTCCAAGCGGATTGGGATTATATACATCATGTAGAAAGTATTTTTGAATCAAAAGGTGGGACAGTGTATTTTGTAGAGCTGGAAGCGGAATTAGATGAAAGATTAGAACGAAATAAAAGCCCGAATAGATTAGAACATAAACCGAAAAAAAGAGATATTGAGTGGTCTGAAAATAATTTGAAAGAAACGATGAAAAAGCATAGATTAAACTCTCTTCATGGTGAAATTGAAAAAGAAGAGTATATAAAAATTAATAACACGTATTTGAGTGCAAAAGAAGTAGCGGAAATGATTAAAGAGAAGTTTCAATTGTGAAATTTATGAAGTCTATTTCGTTTTCGTTGTCCAAGCATTCTCCTACTAATTACATATACTATTTATGTTAAAGTCGGCTACTATTTTATATAGGGCTGTTATTTTCCTATAAATGCTATTTTAGTGAAGTGGGAGGAATCAATTTGGAAAACGTAGAACAAGATAGAATTGAAAATCAAGTGTATTCAAATCGTGTAGTAAGATCAGAATTTGATTCGAATTGGGAAACTTGTATATCAAAGAGTGGTTATGTAATTTATGTAGCAACAAGTAATAATGCTGAAGTAATAGTACTTCTTGCAGATGGTTCAAGTAAATTATTAATTTTCGAAAAAGGTGGTAAAGTAGTAGTAGGTGGCGGTGGAACAAGTCATTACAGTAAGCCACATATTGCAAGAAATATTTAAGGTAAAACATGTTAATTGAGAAGAAGCTGGAAGACGGTTAGTCATTCATATTTAGAGAATGACTAACGGTTTTTAAATGTAGTTTTTGAAGAATTATATAACCAATATAAAAAGCATTTCCTATTTCGGGAAATGCTTTTTATATGTTATAGTATAATAGTGTTTTAAAACAATGTTATTTTAATATATTTCAAATTTTGTTATGTATTATTTTTATATTAAATTAGCACCTAAAGTATTTTTTTATATAAGGAGTAGTAATTAGAGAAATGAAAAATATAGACTTTATACTAGAAAGTGATGAGGCATTAAAACCGTCTGAACGATTAGTACTATTATTATTAGAGAAGCATAGAATGTTATATACGAACGATCTATTGGCATTATCGAATTTATCATATAAAACATTAACAGATTCATTAACGGCGCTTGTTTTAAAATCGTATGTGTTAAAGGAAACAGGTAAGGGAAGAAGACAGAATTGCTATAGATTAGTATGATAAGGCAGCTGTTTTAGAGATTTTTACATATGTTTTTTAATCGTAAGGCGAAAATGTGTTTTTGATTTTCAAACGAAAAACTTACTATAAGAGGGGCTAAGATAGTAGTATTTCATTTTTGTAAGTGTAATTATTTCGTCATTGAAAATGCTAAAATAAAATAAACCGCATAAAACAGAAATAAAAAAACAATCCATTTTTAAAATGGATTGTTTTTTTATTGGAATAATATTATTTGATATGTTGAAAGCATGAATAGCAGAATAAACATTACCTGTTTTAGTTCATGCAACTGAACGAATATGATGAAAACTATGTGTATAGTTTTTTTAATTGCTTTTTTCAGTAACTCTAATGAAATCATAGTCTTTATTGTTTAAAGGTATTATTTTTAACATTATTGCTATTCAACATTTAGTACAAAAGTGATTTATAATATTATTATGTAAACTTAAGTTTTTAAAAGGAAAATGTAATAATTAATAGAACATGTAGAAGGGGATGCTTAAATATTTTGAAGGATAGGAGATTATTATGGAGCATTTACAATCAATAGCACAAGCTGTTTTAAGTGGTCATAAGGAAAAAGTAGTGGAGTTTATAAAGGCGAGTCTAAGTATTGTTAACGAATGTAGTGAAGATGGATGGACACCACTTCATTTAGCAGCTTATTTTGGACAGAAAGAAATAGCGAGTTTTCTTTTAGAAAGCGGTGCAGATATACATAGTAGAGCGAAAAACGAAAATGAAAATACGCATTTGCAAGCAGCAATTGCGAACAAGCAAAGTGAACTTGTTGCTTTCTTAATTGAAAAAGGATCAGATGTAAATATTATGCAAAGTGGTGGCTGGACAGGACTTCACGAAGCGGCATTATTAGGAAATGAAGAAATAATTATGTTACTCCTTAAAAATGGAGCTAATAAGATGATAAAAAAAAATGATGGGAAAACAGCGTATGATATTGCATTAGAAAAAGGATATGATCATCTATTACATCATTTGAAACAGGAAGTGAACTTATGATGAATAAATGGAGTGTTGGTATATTTTTATTTAATGAAGTAGAAGTGTTAGACTTTGCAGGGCCATTTGAAGTTTTTTCTGTAACTGAGGTGAATGAAGAAAAACCATTTACTGTTTATACCGTTAGCGAGAATGGGGAAATGATTACAGCAAGGAACGGATTGAAGGTACAGCCAGATTATAGTATTGAAAATTTATTACCAGTGGATATTTTAATAATTCCGGGTGGGCTAGGTGCTAGAGAATATGAAATAAAAAATGAAATAGTAATAAAATGGATTGGCCAGCAAATGAAAGAAGTAAAGCTGATGACGTCAGTTTGTACAGGAGCGCTATTACTGGCGAAAGCAGGTTTATTGGCAGGTTTAAAAGCAACAACACATTGGGCTAGTATTGAAAAGTTTAAAAATGAGTTTCAAAATGTTGAAGTTATAGAAAATGTAAAGTTTGTAGATGAAGGACATATTATAACATCTGCCGGAATTTCAGCTGGAATTAATATGGAATTTCATATTGTGAAAAACTTGTTAGGTGTGCATGTTGCGGAGGACGCAGCGAAGCGAATGGAGTATGATATTAGTTTGCCAAATTAAAAAGCCCGGATTGGGCTTTTTATATTGAATGAATATAGTTAAGCTCTTCATCACTCAAAATAGGGCGAACAGATGCATTTGCATTTTCTTGTGCTTGCGTTCCTGACTTCGCACCAGGAATTACAACACTTACTGCCGGATGAGAGAGTACATAGCGAAGTGCAAGTTGCCCGAGGGTCTGATTTTTATTTGAGAGCAACCTAAGTTTTTCTACGGTTTGTAAGTCTTCTTGAAACCAAGTTTCATTTGGCCATTCTTTGCGTAAATCTCCATCTGGAAAAATTGTTTTATTTGTGAATTTTCCAGTTAAAATGCCCATTTTTAATGGACCACGAATAATAGCTCCTAGATTTTTCTCTTGTAAGAATGGTAATATATCTTTTTCTGGTTTTCGATTTAATATATTGTAATCAAGTTGTACGATATCAATTTCGTTGTTTTTATTGAAATGATGAATGTATTGTAAATCATGAGTCGAAACACCGACTGCTCTTACTTTGCCATCACGTTTTAATATGTCAAATGCACGTAGAAATGCTTCTGTTTCTCTACGATTATGCCACCAAATATGACAAAAATAAAGATCAATATAATCTGTTTGAAGACGTTGTAAACTTGTTTCGAATACGGCGATGATTTTTTCGGGAGTATCATATACAGGAACTCCATTAGGATCGTAGTGGTGTCCGATTAAACCACCTTTCGTTGATAGGATAATATTATTACGATGTCCTTTAATCGCGGTAGCTACCAACTTTTCACTATGTCCTAAACCATACACATCCGCAGTATCAATAAAATTCACACCACACTCAATTGCTTTTTTTATAGCAGTTATAGATTGTTTATCGTTAACAGGTCCCCATTCATCACCACCGATTGCCCATGCCCCAAAACCTATTTCAGAAACAGTTATTCCAGTTTTACCTAATGTGCGGTAATGCATATTTCCCCTCCTTGTAAGCATGTTATAACATGGATATGTGGGGAAGGAATTTTGTGTGTAAAAAAACTCTTCTACAATAGTAGAAAAAGAATTACAGAAACTACTATTTTATAGCAGCATACATAAAAAATTTCGATGTAAATATGGAAATGTCGTCGAATGCTATCTTTAATTGGTTAATTTATGGGATATTTTTGTGAAGGAGTTTATTTTATAAGAATAGAATTTAGTTTAGTAAGAAAACGTGCCGATGGTAGTGAAAAATATGGGTTAGGGGGATTTGAATGAGGAAACTCAAACGAGTAAATGTTCCTAATATACCAGAGCAATCATCACAACCTAGTGACAAGCGTAAGATAAATAAAAAGAAGTTAAGGCGTCTTATTTTAATGGTCCTTTTTATTGCGGCAGCTACTCTGTACGTTCAATATATTTTAACGAAACAACAAGAAGTAATTGATAAAAAGAAAGATACGATTACGGATCAAAAGAAACAATTAGTATCTTTAAAGAAAGATAAAGGTTCTTTAAAGACTAACATAGAAAATTTAACAATCGGAAGAGAGTCGTGTAGGGAAAGAGTGTAAAAAAACGTACAAAAATAGAGTGGCTATGCGAGATCGAC
>NZ_CAJCKK010000019.1:0-106306 GCF_903970865.1 Bacillus sp. ME78 | reverse complement strand
GTTTAGGAACTCCAATTGAATGAGCAAAACTACCCATTACTCCTACTAAATTTGGTCCTGCAACTGCACCAAAAGTCGTCATTACCATCGTAATACTAACAGCCGTTGCTCTCTGCTTCTTATCTGCTAAATCTGTACCTGCATAACGAGCTTGTAGATTCGTAGCTGTACCGGCACCATATATGAGTAAAGAAATAAGTAAAAGAATAATGCTATTTGTTAAAGCTGCCATTACAACACCAATTGCTCCAAATCCACCTACTATAAACCCTGTTGCAAGACCTATCCGGCGTCCATATCGTTGCGAAAGCTTCCCTACTATGAAAGCTGCTAATGCCGATCCTAATGTAAACATAGCAGTTGGTAATCCTGCAAACGCATCTGTTCCAAGCATTTGCTGCGCAAGAAGTGCTCCCACCGTAATACCAGCAGCTAGTCCTGCACCGCCAAACATTTGTGAAATGCTGACGATTATTAACGTTCGTTTGTATAGTTTTTGTTGCTCTTCTTCTGTGTACACATGATTATCTATTAAAGCCCCTGCCTTATCTAGCAATTCCCCATCCTCCTTTTAAAATTAATCCCTCTTGTTAATGTACTATGTATAACGTTACATATTCAATGGCATTTTCCATTCCTTCCTTTCATTCTAAAAAACTTTCTAATCATACTCGACTTATCCCATGCTATATTAAAAATACTACTATTCACAATATGCAAGGAGAAAACAATGAAAAAAACAGTAGAATTATGTGAAGCTTGCAAACATGATCCAGTATATAAAATAGAAGAATCCGATCAAGCAAATCAACCTTATAAATTATGTAACCAATGTCATGAGCGTCTTATTTCGTTATCTTTACATCCTAAAGAATGGTACCACCTTGTAATGATTCACTCACCTTATAAATATTATTTGCATGATAGTTTTTATGAAGAAGATGGTAAAGCGAAGCAACCAAAATTAGAGATGAATGAGCACAAACTTACACCCGTGCCCACTTTAGAAGAAGTTCGCTCTAGTTTAGAGGAATTACTTGATTACACCATGACTAGATGGTTTCTTCAAGAAGCAGAAATTGAAGCTCTTAATAGGTACGATCAAAACGAAGTACTAGATGCTGTTATAAACCGCTTTTCAAACACAATGAATGGTGTAATTAAAACTAGATTACTTGAGATTGTTATATGTATACTAGGAGAATTCGCCTCAGATTGGATAAAAAAACTGTGGAAGGCATTTGATGAAGATTTACTTGCACCTCTTTCTCACGCTGCAGCTTATTGTTTACCATTTGAAGAAGCCTTTCCTTTAGTAATAGAAAGGCTAAAAACAGTATTAAAAAGTGAGCTTCCGACCACTTCCTTCATTTGTCTGCATTCTTTTCAATCATCAGAAACATTAGATTGGATAGAGGAACATACAGTATCATTTCATAACGATTGGGCGCGATTAGCTGCAGTATCACAACTAACTTGGAGACGAATTAAGTCTTGGCTAACAAAAGGACACCCTTTAAGTTTAATAGCACTTGATGCAATGGTTAGCTGTATACCTGCAAATGAAGATGTACTACATGAAATGGATCCAAAAATTTTATTAGCAGATCCGTCAGAAATAAAGTCAACCTTAATAGCTTACAAACAAAGAGACAATGTTCCAACTGTCAAAAGAAGTGTTGAAACTATTTTAGAAAACAAGACAGAAATATTTCAATACATGAATCCTTTACAAATATCTATCAAAAAGAAACCACAAAACTTTTTAGTTATGGATGGCACAGTACAAATCCATGAAAACAGACTGGATGAATACGTAGACTTCATTAATACAAACAACTTTACTGATGTTTACATTAATGATCTTAGGTATAGTTTGCACCATATTAATTTTCTTGAACACTGCCCGCAAATTGAAAGCTTACACATTAGTAGTATATATATTACTGATTATTCATCCCTATATAAATTAAAAAACTTAAAATCTTTATCACTAGAAGAACCACAAGTTCCACTAAACTTAACAGAGCTAGAAAGCTTTACAAATTTAGAGGAACTTCACATAAAGTGTAATAAAAACATTAAAGGCTTCGAATCTTGTCCTAACTTAAAAGAACTATACATTTGGAAATACAAACCGAAACAAAAGAACCTTGAAGAATTAATGTCTTTACAAAAAATTGAAAAACTAAGCATTACACAAGGGAACATTAATTCATTAAAAGGATGTAGGTCATTACCTAAATTAAAGCATTTAGAACTCAATTATTTAAGAAATTTAGAGCATATTGATGAAATTGAAAACAATGCTTCAACTTTAAAACACATCGAATTCGACCATTGCAGTAAGCTTAAAAACCACGAATATTTGCGCTATTTAACGGAATTAGAAACTCTCATCTTATCAAGTTGTGGTAACATACGAAATCTACAATTCATTAAAGAACTACAAAAATTAAAACATTTAAGCTTCGTGGATTCTACAATTGTAGACGGAAATTTAGAATCTTGCGTCGGAATTGATTTTGTTGGTTTTAATAATAAAAGGCATTATAGTCATAAATTTAAAGAATTAAATCCAGATTTTTCATACTAACGTAAGGAAAACAGGCTAATAGCAGCCTGTTTTCCTTTACGCTTCTTCTACTATCCTTCCCTTTCTCTTTTTACTCAAAGCTTTCCCTTCCCAAAACAACAAACTTACGAAAGCACAAATTAAAATAATTGGCACACTTGCTTTATATAAATCTGTAAAACTCATAGCCATCTGATTCTTGGCATAATGATTCACATCATTTGAAAATGTGAGTACTTCTTTCTTTATACTTTCCTCTTGTTTTTCAACTTCTTTTGTCACTTGCCTCATAACTTCTTCTCTTTTTACATCTCTATATTCTACTGGAACTTTTCTTAATATTTCATCCGTCTTGTCGCGAATCAATTCTTCCTTTTTCTCTTTACTTAATCCCATTGTCATTGCATTTTGTTTCTTATTTATATTCGACTCTAAACTTTGATTCTCTATTTTTTCTTTAGTCATTTGTAAAATTTCAGTTTGCTCAGTACTATTCACATGAATAGTACGCACCTTTTCTTCTGCATAACGATATACTTTTTCTTTATTTACAGTTAAATTGTGAGTTAAGTTAGAGACAAATATTGCGACTGCCAATACAATTCCGACTTGTCGTAACATTGATACAACACTTTGAGAAGCAGTTAACAATTCTCCTTCAAACGAAGACGCACTTAAAACTGTAATTGGCCCCACTACTAAACCATATCCAACACCTAATATCATACATGGAATAATAATTTCTATATTTGTTGAATGAACATCAATCATTTGCAACCAATAGTAGGAAAGCCCCATAATAAGAAATCCTGACAAAATAATAGTTACTTTTCCGAGTTTTTTAATTAAAGTTGCTGCAACTGGTGAGACAAAAAATATCATTGCTGAAATAGGTGTCACTAAAAAAGCCGCTTCAATTTCCGTTCGACCTTGTAGTTTCGTCAAGAAAGTTGGAAGCAATACAGTAACTCCAATTAAAAATAAATTACTTAATATAACAACGATAGACGCTCCGACAAACATTCGATCTTGAAATAACTTTAAATTCACCATTGGATTATGAATCTTTCGTTCTACTAAAACAAATAGAATAAGAGAAATAGTGCTAATTGCATAACAAGACAAAGCAATATTACTTTGCCATCCCCATGTATTACCTTTTACTAATATGAGAGTAAATGAAAAAATTGCTGTGCTACTTAATAGTAGTCCTATCCAATCTATTTTTGAGATAATACGTTCTTCATTTTTTATTTGTAGCATGATGCAACATAACACGATTCCTATTATACAAACCGGAACATTAACGAAGAACACCCATCTCCATCCTAAATTTTGCGTAATAATTCCACCTATTACTGGTCCCATAGCAGCTGACAATCCTTGTGTTACTCCTAAAATCGCAAGCGCAACATGCCTTTTAGCTAATGGCATAGCTGATACACCAATTACCATACTTGTTGGAAATAAAATCGCTGCCCCAATACTTTGTATAAAACGAGAAAAAATAAGAAAATCACCTGTATTAGCAAAAGCGCAAAGTACCGATCCACCACCAAAAATCACCAGACCAAGAATATACATCTTTGCTTTTCCAAAGATATCAGCTATCCGCCCTAACGGAATGGCAAGTACTGCAATCGTCATTGTATAAACATTTAATACCCAAGACATCTTTTCTAACGAAGTATTTACACTCGATTGTATTGCCGGTAAAGCTATATTCATAATTGTCGTATCAATCATACAAAGAAAGATACCTAGACACATTAAAAAGACAATCTTAATACCCTTTGATTGCTCCATCTTTATATACCCCTTTATTTATTGTGAACGCGTTTTTCATTCTTCTGTTTTATTGTTTTCTTTCGCCTCTAACTCTTCTAATTTTTTCTTCAAAGTCTCCACTTGTGCACTATACGATGCAATACCTACATCTAGTGAAATTTCTTCGACGAAAGTAATACCTACTCTCCACTTTTCATATTTCAATCGAAGATCTGCAATGTACGCTTCTTTTCTTTCAATTTCATCTTTAATCCATTTTTTTATTGTTACATCATCACTATAGTTACCAAAATACATTCTCATTAAAAAATCCGAACGTAAAACATCCTTCTCTACAGGTGTCTGCATGTATTGATAAAATTCTTCACGCCCCTCATCTGTAATAAAGTACATTTTCTTATTCGGTTTTCCCTCTTGCATGACAACCTCTTTTTTTATTTTCCCTTCATTCTCCAATTGTCGTAACGTTGGATAAATCATTCCAAAACTTCCATCAAAAAAATGAGTAAATACGTCTTCAAACACAATTTTAATATCGTAACCAGACAATTCCTTTTCCATTAATAAACCTAAAACAACATCTCTTCCCTTCAAAGTAAAACCCCCACATAGTATATAATCAATAATCATATTAACAATGTTAATATGATTATTGATTATATACCTTATTCTGTTAATTGTAAAATGTTTCTAAATAAAAAAGCCCCATAATTTGGTTTCACCAATTCACAGGACCATTTTCTTTTTTACTCTTTAACACCTACATCTTGCAAAACTTCAATATCCTCTTTCATTTCATAATAATAAGAAGGCAATTCTATACCATGTTCTAAGAAATAATCCTCAATGAATGAAATAATGATTTTTAACGTTTTCACACGGGCATACAATTTATCGTTACTTTCAATAATATGCCACTTCGCATTTGGCTTACTTGTTTTTTCAAACATGTCTTCCATTGCTTCAACATATTCATCCCATTTTTCACGATTACGCCAATCTTCGTCTGTAATTTTCCATCTTTTCAAAGGATTTTTCTCTCTATCTTTAAATCTCTTTAACTGTTCCTCTTTACTTATATGGTAGAAGAACTTCCCTATTATGTAATAGTCATCTGTTAGTAGTTTTTCAAAATCATTAATCTCATCATATGCTCTCATCCACTCTTCCTTTGTAGCAAATCCTTCAACACGCTCAACTAACACACGACCGTACCATGAGCGATCAAAAATGGTGATTTGCCCGTACTGTGGAATTTTGCGCCAGAAACGTTGCAAATAATGGTAACGTTTTTCATGAGGTGCAGGTGCTCCAATTGGATTTACTTGGAACCCACGTGGGTCAAGATGTTCCGTCACCCGCTTAATTGCCCCACCTTTACCAGCCGCATCCCATCCTTCCATAACAAGCATAACCGCGATTTTTTCTTCTTTCAAAATTTGTTGTAATGCTAATAAGCGCCTTTGATATTTTTCGAGTTTCTTGTTGTACTTAGATTTTGATTCAATTTTTTTCGTTAAGTCTACTTTAGCAAGATGTCCATTTTCCATAAAACAAATCCCCCTTGTTGTATGACAATGTTATTTTAACATATTTTTGGAAATTTTTTCATATCCTAAAAAGCTGTGTAGAAACATCTCTACACAGCTTCCTTCTCTAATTTCACATATATAAGCACATTTAACTACATTAAAATAAATAATTTATACGGAACTCTTAGGATATTCTTTTTATTAAAACGTAAAAATAGCCCTTTTAAAAAGGGCGGCAATCTAAGTATAGAAAAAATAAATTTATTCTTTCTTACTACATACGTAATTATGCCAGCTATAAGAGTAGTGAATAAGATATTAATTCACTACTCACAATAACCACTTTACATTATATGGTATATTCACTCGTAAAAAGAAGATAATAACAAGTAAATTCATTAAAGAATGGGAGATCTCAAAAAATGAAACGAAAAATATTAACTCTCTTTACGCTTATATGTTTAGCACTACCAATGCAAGCTAGTGCTTACACATTTCAGTCACTACCGATTGCATCAAAGTCTAAACAATGGTATGTCGAAATTGATAAATCTCATAACTCAAACAAGCAAGCAATCCAGCCGAAACAAGGTGTATTTGATACGTATAGTTTACTCGTAAAAAACATCGGTCATGATGTATCAAACGTATCCGTGGAAATACTTGATAACAATCCTACCTCTAAGGCTACCTTTAAACCTACTACACCTAATGAAAATATTTCTAAAAGTCATACAAGCTTTGACTACATGGTATTCCCATTAGACTTTAATAGTCATAATTTTAAAGTTGTGATCACTTGGGAAGAAAAGAATTTCTCTTATAACGGCCATCCGGTAAATGAAGGTAAAAAAATGAAACAAACATTTGTATTTAATGAAGAATAAGTCCTAATTTCTTTAGGGCTTATTCTTCTTTTTTGAAACCTGCTTGTATCGCTTCCATCACTTCTTTTGTGATTTCCAATTCTGTTGCTTCCATACTAATTTTTTTGTGCCAAATATGTATGGAAGGTTTTTCATTACAAAGATGTTTTATTAATACTAGTTGATTATATGCTAAGTTATTTTCTATTTGGGTAGAGATATAGACTGTAAAATTTTTTGCTTCAAAGACCTTTTCTTCCAAAATGTATTTACTCTCTAATTGCCTTGTTACTATATCTTTCAAGTTTTCTATAGTCATGCATATCGCCCTCTTTTCCCATATAATCAATCAAATCGACGAATACTCGGTACAGACAATGCGATTCCAATTGTTAAAATTACTAAACTAGCTAGTGTTATAATAGTTATCTCGCCACCTATGACAGTAGCTAACCAGCCTACAACTACGTACCCTAATGGTAATAAAGCAAAAGAACCCAACATATCAAGGCTTGCCACTCTTCCGAACGCTTCTTCTGGTACAAGCTCCTGTAAACTCGTTTCCCAAATGAGTCCAAATATCATCATGCCGAATCCTTCAATTGCCATTAAGAATATTAAAGCAGGTGCCCAAGAAATGAATGGCATAATTAATAAAGCAATCCCACTAATTAAAACACCTCCATAAGCCAGTAATCCTCTCTTCTGCCACCGCTCTTTCCCACCAAATATTAATGCAGCAATTACAGCTCCACCACCAGAAAAGGCCATGCCAAGTCCATACACGTAAGCTTCAAAATTATGATGAACATTAAATAACCATGGAATTAATACGACGATAATGCCGGCATAACAAATATTTATAAAAGAAAAGACTAAAATTGTAATCCATAGCCAAGGATGACTTTTTAAAACGAAAACACCTGCCATAAACTCTTGTTTGTAATCAATGTTACTCTTTTCAATAGACTTTACTTTTTTAAACTTAATTTCTTTTAAAAATAATAAACATAAAAATGATAATAAGTACGTTACTGCATCTAGTCCGAAGCCTATCCCTGCAGACGCAACCGATACGATTAATCCACCAAGTGCTGGTCCAATTAATCGTATACCTTGATTACTCATTTGAGTGAGTGCGTTAGCTGCATTACGAATTTCAGGAACAAATACTTTCGCTCTTACAGCAGCATATGCTGGTTGGAATATCCCTTCCATAAGTCCGTATAAGGCAACGAGAATATATAAAATTGTAATTGTTAATAAATCCATAAATACAAGCGATGCAAGTAATAGCATTAATATACAGCGGATTATATCCGTAAATAACATTAATTTAACCCGATCAATTCGGTCTACAACTAAACCCGCAAACGGTAAGGCAAGAATATTAGGTAGCATGTACATTGCCATCGTCATCCCCATTACAACTGTTGAACCAGTTAATGAATACACAACAACTGGGAGTATGACCATAGTTATCGAACTACCTAAGACCGAGAGTAATTGTCCAATCCATAAAAACTTAAAGTGCGTTGATACTTTAACCGGTAATAATAATTTACCAACATAACCCAAACTTTTCTCCTTTTGTATTTCTCCTTGCATGTCTCTCCCCTCTTTTCGAATGACTATAGAATTTATAATATATAACTGAAAATTTATAACATTCCATTTCTAATTATATAAGAAACAATTATGTTATGGTAAAATTATCAAAAAAATATAAAGGAGAATACATCATTATGCCTCCAAATTCACATAACATCGAACATCAGATCTATACAATGTGTATGATCCAACGTAACAATGAAATTTTACTCATAAAACGCCCCAGCCATCGAGGTTTCCCTGGCTACATCGCTCCTGGCGGCAAAGTAGATTTCCCCGAAAGTATCGTTCAAGCCGCTATAAGAGAAGTAAAAGAAGAAACTGGATTACTTGTTTCCAATTTAACTTTTAAAGGATTAGATGAATATGTCAATCCGAAAGGTAATGTTCGATATATGGTATTTAACTATTGGACAGACTCATTTGAAGGTGAACTTCTTTTGAATCCTCCTGAGGGTGAATTATTATGGATACCAATCGATACAGCACTAAAGCTACCTATGCAAACTTGGTTTAAAGAAAGATTCCCATTATTTTTTGAAACAGGCACTTTTGAAATTCAACGTGTTCGGGATAATGAGCTAAATAAACAAATTTCTATGACAATTACCCATACATAAAAAAGCTTGGAAACCCATCCAAGCCTTTCTTACTTCTGTGCAATTTTTTCAATCTTATAATGAATATGTAAAAATTCAAGTCCAAATAGCCACATGCTATGATGAGCTGTTAACATTTTATCCTTACCCTCTGTAATGATGAAAGTCTCTGCTAACGGTAAACGGATTGTTAAGAACCGAGTATGTAAATAAATCCCCTCATCTCCCTGGCCATTTTCTCTTAACTTACTAGTAATGATTAAATCATGATTATCATTACATAGCCTCAAAATACCAGTCATATTCGAATAAGGTAAAGGCAAGGCGATATTCATATATGTCTCATCCTTATCTGTATGCTTTGAATAAAGAGCTACAAAAATAGATTCACCTGCTTCATTTTTCCTTAGCCAAGCCCTTACATTCTCTCTTCCATCTTCCTCATCCATTACACCAATGATAGAGCCATGCATCGTTTCCCACTTGTCGCCCATTCCTAAATGTATTTGTCCTACATGCTTGCTCATTTTCTCATAACAAAATGCAAATAGGCGGAACCAACGAGCCCATTTAATATTTGATTGCAACTCATACTCTGTTGTATTTTCATAAAAACGAATAATACTTAAAGGTACCTTCGTCACGTCAAATGACTCACTATGAAAATCAGTTATTTGATCAACTAAACCGTTGTATTCCTTACTGCCTACTAAATTGCCGCTATATAAAAAAGCCTCACCAATTGCCACACTTCCTCTTAATTTACTCATTGGTTTCCCATAGTATTTATAATTCGGAACACTCTTTTCGATCATCCAGCCGACAAATGCCGGTAACGCTACTCCAATTCCGTTGACAACACCGTGAATCCAAACCATTTGAGCAATTGTAATCGTCATTACATGCTTCAAATTCCCGTATGAGTATATAAGTGAGAACATAATTGTAACCATGAGTGTACTAGACGAAACGATTAAAAGAATCTTTGCACTGATAGCATTAAATTTTGCTCTCCAAACGTAAAATCCATATCCATAAATCGCACATAAATATAGGAGCACTGCAAAAAATTCAAATATTCTCGAGTATGTAATTCCTATTGCAACTGTCATAGGTGAAATCATGATTATAAACATAATAGCATCATATACTTTACTTCTCTTTTCTCTTTTTCTCCCTATTAAACCAGCTGATAATGGCAATAGAAACGCCGAATAATGAAAATGCGCTGCTGTGAGTAAAACAATGTCAGAGCTAAAATGCATAATTGAAAGTTTTGCTACTGAAGCAAAAAACCAAAAACCACCTAAAAACAAATAAATAAACGCACTATCTATGGCGATCTCTTCTAACGGCTTCCATCCTCTTTCTAGCAATCTACTTACACCAAATAACGCAACAATTCCTGTATATACAAACCAAATTAGCGCAAATACATAGTGATTTGTGATGAAAGCTAGCATTGCACAAATTGCTGCGATTGGATATAAAAACGATACGAATTTATAAAATAATAAATACGATCCATCTCTTTTTCTTTTATCAATAATACAAAGTGACATTGGTATAAATAATAAAACAGATAATAATATAATTGCTTCAACAGGATTTATATTCGACCACTCATATATTAGAAAAACAACATAACAAGCAAGCCCAAATATTATATTTTTCATATCGTTTATTTCCTTTCCACAAATGTTCCCTTATATGAAAAAAGCGAGCCAATTAACGGGTTTCGTACTTGTACGTGAATTCGAAAACACTGTAGTGTTGCATCATAACTTTCAACAATTTTTGCCTCACCATACAAAAATTTTGGTAACGGAATTTTTCTTCCAAACATATAAAACCATTGTTTCTTTGAAGAAATATGCATTGCACCTAACTCATCGATATGAAAATGCAGTGTAGAAACGAGTAAATGTGGTTCGCCAAAATAATCTACAATTTCATTTTCTTTTTCATCCAATTGCATAACTGCATTAAAATATCTTTTCTTATTATGAAAATAAAAAGTACGATTCCACCTTACTAATTCTTGTCCATATTCATCTCGCTCAGCTGTATTTTGTATCGTAAATGGAATTTCCTCTCCTCGTTCTGAGAAAAACATTCGAAACTTCGATGCAATTTTTAATATGAATTTTACGAAAAAAGAACCACCGTAAATTTCATCCATCTTTCCTTCCCCTGTAAAACTATTTTCTTCTGTAATCGCATAACGCTTCTGCAATTCAGGATGAAGATTTTTATAGATATCCCCTAATAATCGTTCATACATATTAGCCATACACTTATCCCTTTCTCGTCCTCTTGCAATTTTTCGCGCTTGGTAAATCGAAACTATTTATATAACCGACAATTGATAACCCCATTAGAAGAACATTTAATGTAATCGGATTAAACGGCCCTGTAAAGCTTGCAATATTCGTAAATCCTGCCGCTAATGTTAAAACTAGTAATACAATAATATGCAGTATAAATAATTTTCGTTTTGTTAGTGGCAACAGCCATACGACACCGAAAATTATTTCTAACACCCCAATTATTTTAAGTATATATACACTATTTTCATTTGAACCGATTAATACAGAAAGCATCTTTACTTCTTCTGAATGAGTAAACAGTAGTTTTGGCACTATCCCTTGATATATCCATACAAAAGCAAACAAAAAACATACGAGCCAATACGTCATTGTTCTTCTAATTAGTAACCTAGGATGAAGCCCCTTTTCTAACCATAATTTTAAGGCATCAAAACTCCAAGCAGTCGCCCAACCTAATAACGGACGAAAAATATAGGAATCTATCACATTTCCTATACGACCAAATCTTGTATCATAATCATATTGTGTCTCAAAATGGATGTATTCTTTATTCGGCGTATACTTCCAATAACCACGTCCTATTTGAATAAGAGATAATGTATTATCCGTCCAAAATTTTAAAGAAGAAATTCTTTCACCAGTTTCTTTTCTTATTTCACCTATTGATTCCCCTTCTCCAGCTATTTCAAGCCCAAATCCAATCTTTGTTTTATACAAAAACTTCTGTGGTTCTCCTTCTTTTTTCTCTAAATACGAAATTTCAGTAAAGCGAGCATCCCACTCTGTATGTATATCTGGTTCTTGCGTATATTCCCATAATTTTCCCATCGTCGTGTTCATTTTTGTCGCAACATAAATAGGCTGTTTCCTTTTCATTCTCCCACCTCCTATGCACCATAAGTTTAATGTACATGCAATGAATTTATTTTGCTACATTTTTCACAAACTTCCTCAGAAAAAAGAAAGAATTTTTAAAATATATATAAAACACTTGATTCCCCGAAAAATTTAAATTATTATAAAACAAATGTTACCAACAACTTCATAAATCAAACACTCTCGCCTAAAACGTGAGATAGAGGTTGCGATACTTATGAGTATTCTAATGGAGACACAGAGATGTCTATGAACTTAGATGAAAGGAAGTATTGCCGAAATTGATAAGTTTCTCTGCATTTATCAATTGGGGCTGTTTTCGAATAGAAACAGAACTGTCATATGTACAGACGTGTACGTATGAAGAGCTATCTACAAAAAAGAGATATCATTTTTTATGATATTCCTTTTTTGGCGGTTTTTTTATTAGCTCCGTTTTCTGTTTCCCTTTTCCTGTAACAGCACCATCCTCACTTATTTGAGATGGTGTTTTTTGTTTGTCTTTATGGTAACTACAGGAGTATTGGGATTTATATATTTCCTAATCTATTCTTAAAAATAGACGAAAGAAGGAATTTGTAATGGAAACAATTGTTCAAAAATTTGGTGGCACTTCTGTCGGAAGCGTCGAGCGCATTCAACATGTAGCAAATTTAATTATTGAAGAATATGAACGAGGTCATAGCGTTGTCTCTGTCGTTTCAGCAATGGGAAAAAGCACGGATGAACTTGTCGCACTCGCTAACGCAATTACAGAAAATCCAAGTAAACGCGAAATGGATATGCTTCTATCGACAGGAGAGCAAGTAACTATTTCATTATTAACGATGGCACTACAAGCAAAAGGGTATAACGCGATTTCATTAACAGGATGGCAAGCTGGTATTACGACAGAATCTGTACATAGTAGTGCACGGATTACTGAAATTAATACAGATCGAATTCAGTCTTATCTTACTAAAGGCACGATTGTTATTGTAGCTGGTTTCCAAGGTATAAGTGTAGAAAATGAAATTACAACGCTTGGCCGTGGTGGCTCTGATACGACTGCTGTCGCACTAGCCGCTGCACTTAAAGCAAAAAAATGTGATATTTATACGGATGTGACAGGCGTATATACAACGGACCCACGAGTTGTAAAAGACGCTTACAAATTAGACGAAATTTCTTATGACGAAATGTTAGAGCTTGCTAATCTCGGTGCTGGCGTATTACACCCGCGCGCTGTTGAGTTTGCTAAAAATCATAACGTAGTTTTAGAAGTTCGCTCAAGTATGGAACAAGAAAACGGAACAATTGTAAAAGGAGAATGTAACATGGAACAACAATCAATCGTTAAAGGTATTGCATTTGAGGATAACATTACACGTGTCACAATTAAAGGACTAGAACAAGGCTCGCTTTCAACAGTTTTCTCTACATTAGCAGCAGCACACATTAATGTAGATATCATCATTCAAAGTATTACAAATGAAGGAACTGTACATCTCTCTTTCTCCATTCACTCGAATGATTTAAGAGAAACTTTAAAAGTTTTGGAACAAAATCAAGAAACTCTTCACTACGAATCTGTAGAACATGAAAATCACTTAGCAAAAGTATCAATCGTAGGATCTGGCATGGTATCTAACCCTGGTGTCGCTGCAAATATGTTTACTACTTTAAAAGAAGAAGATATTCATATTAAAATGGTAAGTACATCAGAAATTAAAGTGTCTGTCGTTATTGACCGCCTTCATTTAGTAACAGGTGTTGAGGCACTGCATCAATCATTTATGGCGAAAATTGAGCCTTTAGTGCAAATGAGCTAATTTGATATGCTCAGTAACACTTATAAATAAATCATATTAATCTACTTCCTTCCTATTAAATAAAGGCTGTTCGTTAACAAGATGCTATATGACATATAAAAAAACACCTTGTCAATTTTTCCTATACTGTGACAAGGTGTTTTTGACTGAAAGGAATTTGTAACTACTTAGTAGTATAATTATGAGGATGATTAAATAATGAACTTTTATACATAAGGAGATAAGACTATGGCAAAAAACAAATTACTACGAATGGACAATGTCAGCATCGTTGTAGAATCTCTTGATAACGCAATCTCTTTCTTTGAGGAGATTGGCTTGAATCTCGAAGGTCGAGCCAATGTCGAAGGTGAATGGGCTGGTCGCGTAACTGGACTCGGTTCTCAGTGCGTAGAGATCGCTATGATGGTCACTCCAGATGGCCACAACCGAATTGAACTTTCGCGATTTCTCACCCCTCCTACTATAGCAGATCACCGAAAAGCTCCTGTAAACGCCCTCGGTTATCTACGCGTCATGTTTACCGTTCAAGATATTGACGAAATGGTATCGAGACTCACTAAGCATGGTGCAGAGCTCGTTGGCGAAGTAGTTCAGTACGAGAACTCGTATCGTCTCTGCTACATTCGTGGAGTCGAAGGAATTTTAATCGGTTTAGCGGAAGAACTCGGTAATAAATAAGCAAGTGACGTTTTATAAAAAGGCACTATCATTGAATAAAACGTAGACTCTTAAGCGATTTTATTATTATATTTTGAACCCCGTCCTTGCTTTAGAACGGGGTTATGCTTGTTTGAGCTTTTAAAATTAAATAACTTTATTATCATTTTACATATAGGTTTCAAGGATCTACCCAAATAGCTTTCATATTACCGATATCCCAAAATCATTATAATACAATGAAAATATTCGTTATACCCTTTCCTAGGAAATATAACTAACTCTTCTCACTTTTTATCACATATATCTTTTCGCTCTTTCTCTTGAAAAAACGATCTATATTCATTCAAAATAACTTTCTTCACATTCGAATAAAAAACCATCATGAATAGTGCAACTCCTAATACAAATACTTGTATTCCTTCATAATCAATGAATGCACTCATAATTAGCAATCCAAACCCAATATAAAAACCAAAATCATTCTCTTTCTCAAAATCCTCATCTTCTTCATCAATATGTATTTTTTCTTTAATATTCTGTTTCCCTTTTATTAACTCATCAAGCGTAACATTGTACATTTCGCTTAGTAAAATTAGATTATCAATATCAGGATAACTTTTATCATTTTCCCATTTGTACACTGCTTGCCTCGTCACACCAATCTTTTTAGCAACATCCTCTTGCGAAAACCCCTTTGATTCTCGTAGTTTTTTTAGCTGCTCTCCTATGCTCATAACGTCCCCTCCTTTAACAAATTATTACATAAAAAGAGATATAAATGAAAGAAACCATTAGTAAAACTCTCTGTAAACCATTCGTTTACACAATTAAAAAAAGAGGGAATAGCTCTATATTTAAGCTATTCCCTCACTTCTATTAAAACAGATGAATGTTTTCTTTTTTACAAGCTGCACGTAAATCGTCAGGCCATACAGAAGATTGAACTTCACCGATATGTGCTTTACGTAAGAAGTACATGCACATTCTTGATTGTCCAATGCCACCGCCGATTGTTAATGGTAGTACGTCTTCTAATATACCTTTATGGAAATCATACTCACGTTTGAAGTCTTCACCAGTTTTCGTTAACTGCTCATCAAGCGATTTACTATCAACACGAATTCCCATTGATGATAACTCAAATGAAGATTGTAGTACTGGGTGCCAGAATAAAATGTCACCGTTTAATTTCCAATCGTCATAATCAGCTGCGCGTCCGTCATGCTTTTCACCTGAACGAAGTGCATCACCAATTCCGATAATGAAGACTGCACCGTGTTCTTTTGCAATTGCGTGTTCACGATCTTTCGGTGTTAATTCTGGATATTTATCTTCTAGTTCTTGGGAAGTAATGAAAACAATCTCTTCTGGTAAATACTTTCCAAGGAACGGATATTTTTCAAATAAATGATCTTCTAAATCTTTGAATATTCCATAAATTGTTTGTACTGTTTTTTGTAAGTATTCAACAGTACGCCATTCTTTTTGAACGATTTTTTCCCAATCCCATTGGTCAACATAAATGGAATGCGTTGCATCAAGTTCTTCATCACGACGAATCGCGTTCATGTTTGTATATAAACCTTCACCAGCTTCATATCCGTATTCATGTAATGCAAATCGTTTCCATTTCGCTAGTGAATGAACAATTTCTAATTCTTCTCCTGAATGTAACATATCAAATTCAATTGGACGTTCTACACCGTTTAGGTGATCGTTTAATCCTGATTTTTTCGTTACGAATAATGGTGCAGATACGCGGAATAGTTCAAGGCGTTTTGCTAATTGGTCCTCGAAGAATGTTTTAACTTCCTTAATTGCGATTTGAGTCTCTCTTACTGTCATTAATGATTGATACATGGTGGTTTCCTCCTAAAATGTTTGGATGTTGTGAAAAGAAGCCAACAAAAAAAGCCCTTCTTTCCCAAAAAACTGGGACGAAAGGCTTTGGTTCCGCGGTACCACCCAAATTAGCAACAGAGGTTGCTCACTTATACAATACGGAGATGAAATATCTCGATACTGTTCTTCTTGTAACGGCGAAGTTCCCGGCTAAGTCTACTTTCCTATAAAGGATTTCGGTTAGCAACTCCAGGAGGTTCTTCATAATAGGCTTCGTATCAGGCTCACACCACCCCTGACTCGCTTAAACTACGTCCTACTACTACTCGTCCTTTCATAGTCGTTTTGTTGTCACATCTCTGAAACATTTTATTAATGATTATTCTATACAAAAAATAAAGAAAGTCAACAAAAAGTTTTAAAATGTTTTTCAATTCTTTATTTTACGGCTTTATTGATTGTTGTTAATTTAACATCTTTACTTTTTCTGCCTCGTCAATCCAAAAAATGTTTCACTGACCGAAACTAACGTATACACAACAATTAATGTGATCGTTCGGAATATAGAATCTGCAGTATTTCTTATTATTTTCATTTTCTTTATAATTCCTTTCAGTTTACTTGCAAATTCATGTTATACTATAGCATTCAAGCAGTTTATTTTTACTTAAAGCAATCATAGTCATTTATAAAGAGTATTTTCTAAATCATTGACTATTATCAAATAAGATTTTTATATAACGGAGTGATCATATGAGTAAAACGAAAGCAAAACCGAAAAAAGGTGTAGGACAAGGTACAGGAAGTAAAGGATGGAACCGTTGGCAATCAAGTGCAAAGAAAAAGGCAGCTGCCAAACCATACAAAAGTAAAGGTACAAAGAAGTAATTTAAATAACATTTGATTTCTTTACTTTGTACAAAACAAAATATAATTATTACAACAAAAAAGCTATGCCCTCATAAATTTGAAGGCATAGCTTTTTTACATTAAATCATTAAAATATCTCGAATTTCTTCCTCTGTGATTGAGGACAATTTCTCTTCTCCCGGCTCAATCACTTCAGCGATTAAATTTTTCTTACTTTCTTGCAGTTCATGCATTTTCTCCTCAATTGTTCCCTGAGCTACTAGCTTTATAACTTGCACTGTATTTTTTTGTCCCATTCGATACGCCCTATCGGCCGCTTGTTGTTCAACAGCTGGATTCCACCATAAATCATATAATATTACTGTATCTGCACCAGTTAAATTAAGTCCGGTACCACCAGCTTTTAAAGAAATGAGAAATAGATCTCCTTCTCCTTCGTTAAACCGATAGCACAGCTCTACACGATCCTGCGCTGGTGTACTCCCGTCTAAATAAAAGTATGGAATTGCTTGTCGATTTAACTCACGACCAATAATGGAAAGCATCTTCGTAAATTGAGAAAAAATTAATATTCTCTTCCCTGTACTTCTACATTCCTCTAAAATCTCTAACAGTTGTTCAAATTTAGCTGAACTTCCTTTGTAATCATCAACAAATAAAGCGGGATGACAACAAATTTGTCGCAATCTCGTTAAACCAGCTAAAATTCTAATTTTATTTTTACGTAACGTGTCTTTGTCTAAATGCTTTAACGTTTCTTCCCTTAACTTCGCTAAATAAGCAGCATAGAGACTCTTTTGATCGGGTAATAACTCCGATGATTGTAAGTGCTCTATTTTCTCTGGCAACTCATTTAATACGTCCCCTTTTAATCGTCTTAATACGAATGGTTTCACTCGCTTCGCTATATCTTCACGCCTTAAATCACCGAACTCTTTTCTTCCTGGTAATAATTCCGGGAAGACGACATGGAAGATAGACCATAGCTCTTCTAATGAATTTTCTACAGGTGTACCAGTTAGTCCGAAACGGTATTCAGCTTGAATTGTTTTCACAGCTCTTGCCGTTTGCGTTGTAGGGTTTTTAAACGCCTGTGCTTCATCAAGAAATAGTGTATGAAATGGTCTTGCATATAATCTTATATCTCTTCTCAGTAATGGATATGACGTGATTACGACATCAAATTCCGTTATATCTTTCAAAATTTTCCGGCGCTCTGCTTGGTTTCCATCTGCAATAACTGCTCTAATATGCGGGGCGAATTTTTTCAATTCACTAAACCAATTATAAACAAGAGATGATGGTGAAACGACTAATATTGGCAGTTTCTTTTCTCGAATCTCAGTCAAAACAGAATCTATAAAAGCAATGCTTTGCAACGTTTTTCCAAGTCCCATATCATCTGCTAAAATACCGCCAAAACGGTAATGAGCAAGTGTTTTCATCCATTCGAACCCATATACTTGATACTTTCTCATTTCTGCATTTAAAGTATTTGGCACAGCAAACTTTAATTTTTTCGGGTTTTGAATGTTTTCTACTAACTCTTGAACAGAATCATCCAAACTTAAAACATTGCCTTCATGAAGTCCGTTCATCCATTTTACACTTCGAATAAGCGGAACATTTACCTCTTCTCCATGTAAAAATTCTTTCCGAATACCTGATTCTTTTATAAACTGATTAATTTCATTATACTCTTTACTCTCTAGCGATAAAAACGAACCATTCGCCAATCGATAATATTTACGTTTCTCTTCAAGGGCCGCTAATACACCTTTAATTTCTGCTTCTGGTATTCCTTTTATATCAAAACGAAATGACAACCAATCAATTCTTTCTTTTCTTCTCACTCTAATAAGAGGAACTGCATTCCCTTTACTAATTCGCAATTTGATTGCTGTCGTCGCATAAATATCAACTAAACCTTTTAATGTTGGCACGACGTGATATAAAAAGTTATACTCAGCTTCTTCATTATGCATAAAGTAACCGCCTTCTGTTTTTGCAAAGGCACTTTCACTCATAATGTCTAAAATCTCTTTTTCTTTTTTCTCATCACGATTAAAAACAGACGGCTGTCCATCCTCTTCTAGCGGATTAATCATGACGTTCCCATAGTGAAATTCAAGACCTGCTAATAAGCGATTTTTCACGCGGTCTAAATACAATTTCGCTTTTAGCAAAGGTGTTTCAACACGATCCGATATTACTTCATCAATGTGTACAGTTCCGAGCTTCATTAATCCTGGTACAACTTTCTCGACGAAATGTTCCATCTTACTTTCTGGAATATAAAACTGATTACTATTTGAGCGACTCATCATCTTTTGTAATTCAATAAGTCGCATACAATCTTCAATGTGTAAGTGATATAATTTCCCACCATAAAGTGCATTGTTATACATATCCATAACTTGTACACGATTTAGACCATCTATATGAAGTGTAAATCCGCCATTATTTCCCTTCGTAAATTCAAAGTGTAACGGCAACAAACCTTTTGAAACTTGTAATCCCTGAAACAGTTGTTTATTTTGTTTCAGCTGTACATATTCAACTTTAGAAAGTGAAGAGAGCATATCTTTCCATGAAGCTGGTGGTATAAATATCATACTTTCATCTTGTTTCGCATGTACTTCTAGCGCATCCTCATACATTTTTTCGTTATGATACATTTTAATGAGCTGCTGAATAATTGCATCCGTTTCTTGTTTAAAACTATGTACATCTGGTGTATATGTAAATTCATTTGAACAATGAAAAGACTCTCTTTTCTCCACCTTAGAAAGAAATTCTCTAATATGATTTATGAAATACACCTTGGCAAGTTTCAATTGAATTCCAAGAAGAGCACCACCACTTCTCGTAGCTACTGGTGTACATATAAACTCAACATCTAATATTTCACGTGTATCAAAACGGTGTTGTTTACTTTTTGGCCTCAGTGGTTTGTCTGCAAACAGCTGAAACATACCACTTGTCAATTGATCATTTCTGTTACTAGTGGAGCTCATTCCACCTGTTTGTTGATTATAGTTTATTTGTATTAATACTGCTGCAACATGTTGACAGTACGTTTGAAAAGACGCTAATGAAGGACAACTACATTTTGCAACAACATCACCCTTTTTGGCTTTTGCTACTGTAACATGGAAATCCTCGTTCCCTTTTACTGTCGCCTCACAAATTTCTTTATTTTCATCGTAATGATCTATTATCACTTTATTTGATTTATAATAGGTTTCACCTCTATTATATGAGGTCTCTCCGCACACTTCTTTAATAATCGATTTATTCAATGTGAAACTCATCGCTTTGACACTTCCTTAATATAAAACCATTTTCTCTTACTTAACATTTTACATGCTCCACGAGAAAATATAAAATGTTGATTTAACAAAAAAAGATGCTTATTTATAAGCATCTTCTTCACTCTATCTCCATCAACCTCTTCGCCTCAAAATACAACACTTGAATAAACTTCTTCGTATTAATTCGCGTATGACCAGAAGATGCGAGTTCATCTTTCGTCATTTCTGTCATCCGTTTTCTAACTACGGTGAAATCGAAAAATTTTGGAGCATAGCTTTCAAATTTTGGATTTGAAAAGTCTGTTAGTCCTAAAGAAGCCAAATGATTTAACGACTGATAAATAGCTCGACGTACTCTTTGTTCAGACGCTTTTTTCTCTTTATCAATATCCGCACCTAAAGCTAGATCCCCTAATTTCCTTATCGTAATATGATGAAAAATTTCTTTTAACGCAGGAAAGCCAAACTCAAATGTCTGTGCCTTTTCTTGACCATATAAATATTCCAGCATACTAAGTAAATCTTTACTTCCATTCTCTCCCGCAATACCGAGTTCTGATAGTAAAAAGCGTCCTAAATCCCCTATCTTTTTTCCTTCTTGCACTGGTTCAGTACGCAATTGCGGTTTTTCCCACTGAAACACGTTATTCAATGATTTTTGAATATCATGTATAGAACGCTCCAATCTAATACGCTCCATCACTTTGCGTACAACAGATACAACTTCGATTTTATTTAATGGTTTTGTAATATAATATTCTACACCAAGTGTATATGCCTCACCTATAAGCTGCTTCGATTCCACTTGAGAAATCATAATGATTTTCCCCGTGAAAGTTGACGCAATGTGACGAACTGTTTCAATTCCGTCCCTCATCGGCATCAACAAATCAATAAATAAAATATCTACTTTTTTAAAATTTAGTTGATCCGCTTCAATAAAAGCTCCGTCATCCGCCTCACCAATTACTTCTCCAAGATCTCCATCTTCAATAATTTGCGAAAGCATCGAACGGAAAACTTCATCATCGTCTACGATATAATAAAACAAATCTATTCCCCTTCCCGCTTTAAACTACCCTCTGGTAAACAAACGATAAACTTACATCCTCTTTTATTTTCTCGGCCTTCTAATCTCACTTCTCCGCCTAGCTCTGTTACCATTTCATTTATGTAAGAAAGCCCAATACCAGTTGACGGTGTTCCCGTTTGATCATACTTGGAAGTAAATCCTGGCTTAAATACTAATTTCTTATACTTTTGTGCAATACCAGGTCCATCGTCAATTACTTCAAAAAATATATGTTGATCTCTTTTATATAGCTTAATAATAACGACACCTTTATCTTCAATTGCTTCAACTGCATTTGCAGCGAGGTTATTAAAAATTGATAGAACTGTATACACGTGGTATGCAGCATGCTCACCTTCTATATGTTTAGAAAAACGTATATCCTTTTCTAGCATTTCAGCATACTTCTCGTTTATTCTAACAATCATTTCTGCTAACTCATGTCCTTCTACATATTCAGCCACATTTTTATCTAATAACAGTTTAGATAACCCTGCAAATATCCTTTGATTATCCTTTTTTATTTCATGCACTTCCCCCGCTATTTTCAATGCTGTTTTACTACTTGAATCAGCGCTTACTTGTAAATTTCGATATAGTTGATATGCTTCTTGTGTAATTAACTCCGCATTTTGTAACGTCTTTTTCAAATGAACAGATTCCACATATAAATTAGAAAGATGCATTAACATATTTTCATTTTCTTTTCGAACTTGCGATTCTTTTAATTTCGTTTCATATAAATTCATCATATTTAAAAAACCAAGTGCAAAGAAACTACGAAAAATAGCAATAATAATAAGTTTATTCACTTCAGAAATCGTTATTGTTGTACCTAGTACTAACATGTGATAAAACGCAAGTTCTGACATACTTGCAACAATTTCAATTGAAATTCCAAGGCATCCAATAATGATTGGTTTCTGATGGAACTTATTTACCCTACAAAGCGAAAAAAAACTGCCATAAATAAAATAATAGAAGAACACAGGATAACGCAAATAAAATGATTCTGTCATATGAAATGAACCTTGCATGATCCAGTCAAGACATACTCGGAATAAGACTACAGATATACCAACAAGAATACCTGCAACTCCTGCTGGTACTCTTCTTAAAAATAATAATAAAAAGAAGAATAGCGGTGTACCGAAGCTAACTCGAAACGTATCATTAAAGGGATGAAAGTTCAGCTCCCCAGCAATCGGAACAACGACCATTAATATAATTAAAAGGGACATATCTTTCTTCCATAATTGATTCCAATTCAAAGGTGACACTTCCTATACTTTTTTCAGTAGTAAAAGTGAAAGCCCGCTTATTGTTATAAACGGGCTTTCTTTCTATATTCTAACCTTTTCTACCGCTTTTATTTGGCGATACTCTGGCTTCCACATTGCTTCTTGCACTGCCATCTTGATATCGTTATCACTTAAGTTCACTCTTGCAACACCTTCTGCAACTGCAACTTTCGCTACTTCAATTGCAACCATTTCTGAGATATTACGTAATTCTTCGACCTCTGGTAAAATAGGTGCTCCTGGCTGACTTGTATCTACCATACTTGCAACTGCTTCAGCAGCCGCTGCGAACATTCCATCCGTCATGACGCTTGCTCGTACTACAATTGTTCCAAGACCAAGCCCTGGGAAAATAAGTGCATTATTTGATTGTCCAATCACATACGTTACACCGTTATATGTAACTGGTTCAAATGGACTTCCTGTTGCAACTAACGCTCTTCCTTCTGTCCACTCGATTAAATCTGCTGGTTTTGCTTCAGCAAGTGGCGTCGGATTCGACATTGGCAAAATGATTGGTCTTTCTACGTGAGAAGCCATTTCTTTAATAATCTCTTCTTTAAATGCGCCCGCCACAGTAGATGTACCAATTAAAATTGTCGGTTGTACATGTTTCACAACTTCAGCAAGTCCGATTACATCATTTTCTTTCCACTCACTTACTTCTGCTTCTTTTCTTGCATATGGAATTTGGAAATCAAGAAGATCTTCCATGTTATCTGTAACTAATCCGTTTCGGTCAATACACCAGAAACGATTATGTGACTCTTCTTCTGATAAGCCAGCACGGACCATTGCATCTCTTACTTGATCTGCGATACCGATTCCAGCTGTACCAGCGCCAAACACAACAACGCGGTGTTCACTCAGTGGTACACCAGAAGCTTTCACTGCCGATAATACTGCCGCAAGTGAAACTGCACCTGTACCTTGAATATCATCATTAAACGTACAAACGTCATGACGGTATTTATCTAAAATTTTTCGTGCGTTACGAGAGCTAAAGTCTTCCCAATGTAAAAGTGCTTTCGGGAATTGTTTGTTTACCGCTTGAACAAATGTATCAATAAATTCATCGTAAGATTCACCTGTTATACGAGGGTGACGATTTCCAATATAAAATGGGTTGTTTAATAGTTCCTCACGGTTTGTACCTACATCTAATATTACCGGTAATACGCGGCTAGGATCGATTCCAACTGCGGCCGTATAAACAGCTAGCTTTCCGATTGCAATGTTAATACCACCAACGCCCCAGTCACCAATTCCTAATATGCCTTCTCCATCTGTTACAACGACTAAATCAATGTTCTCAGCTGTTGCACCAATATTGGTGAATGCTTCTTCAATACCTGATGGATCGTTAATCGATAAATAAACACCACGTGGTTTACGATATTCATGACTATATCTTTGAATTGCTACACCGACAGTTGGTGTATATACAATCGGTAACATTTCACGTAAATGATCTGTTAATATACGATAAAATAATACTTCATTTCGATCATGTAACGCAGTTAAGTATACATTCTTTAATAAATCATCCGGCTGAGAACTAAATTGTTCGTATGCTCGGCGTGCCTGTTCTTCTAACGTTAAAACCGCTGGCGGTAATAACCCTTTTAAACCTAACTCTTCTCTTTCATTTTGTGTGAAAGCTACCCCTTTATTTAAAAGTGGTGTTGATAATACTTCTGCTCCTCTTAATGTTGTTTCTAATGCACCATTAGAAGCTACTGTAAACTTGCTCATAACATCCCTACCTCTATTCATATATAGCATTTCTATATTGTAAACAAAAAAGAGGGGCTTGTCCCCCCTCTTCTTTTAATTTTTCTTTAAAAGAGTTGCTCCTGCAATCCCTGGGTGCGTCATTTCGAATGGATCTAGAATTAACTCTAAGTCTTCTTGTGACAGTACACCATTTTTCACACAAAGTTCTCGAACGGATTGCCCTGTCGCGATTGCTTCTTTCGCAACGCGAGCTGCAGCTTCATAACCGATATGAGGGTTCACGGCTGTAATAATTCCTACACTTTTCTCAACATACTCTTTTAAGCGATCTTCATTCGCTTCAATTCCTTTTAAGCAATTATCTGTAAAGGCACGGAAACCGTTATTCATAATGCTAATTGATTGCAGTAAGTTGAAAACAAGTACTGGTTCCATAACGTTTAATTCTAATTGTCCTGCTTCTGAAGCAAGGCAAATTGTATGGTCATTACCAATTACTTGGAACGCAATTTGGTTAATAACTTCTGGCATAACAGGATTTACTTTCCCTGGCATAATAGATGAACCTGGCTGACGAGCTGGTAACATAATTTCTGCTAAACCAACACGTGGACCTGATGCCATTAAGCGAAGGTCATTCGCAATTTTAGACATATTCATCATACATACTTTCAGTGCTGCAGATACTTCTGTGTATGCATCAGTATTTTGCGTTGCATCTACTAAGTCTTCTGCACCAACTAGTGGTAGTTCACTAATTGCAGCTAAATGTTTTACAACTGCTTCAATATATTCTGGATCTGCATTTAAGCCTGTACCAACTGCAGTTGCCCCCATATTTACTTCATATAAATGTTGACGCGATTGTTGAATTCGTTTCATATCACGTTCAAGTACGCGAGAGTATGCTTTAAACTCTTGTCCAAGACGAATTGGCACAGCATCTTGTAAATGTGTACGACCCATTTTAATAACATGGTCAAATTGTTCTGCTTTTAATTCAAATACATCATGCATATAACCCATCGTTTGTAATAAGCCTTCTAATGCATTTAACGTTGCGATATGAATCGCCGTTGGGAATGCATCGTTTGTTGATTGCGCCATATTTACATGACTATTTGGACTAATATAGTGATAGTCTCCCTTTTCCATTCCTAATAATTCAAGAGCACGATTGGCAATGACTTCATTTGCATTCATGTTCATTGAAGTACCTGCTCCGCCTTGAATTGGATCTACGATGAAATGATCATGCCATTTTCCATCAAGAATTTCTTGAGCAGCTTCTGCGATCACGCCACCCTTGTTCAATTCCAATCTTCCTACATCTGTATTCGCAAGTGCTGCTGCTTTTTTTACAATTGCGAATGCTCTAATTAAACCTTCATGGATTTTGTATCCTGTAATTGGGAAGTTTTCAACTGCACGCATTGTTTGTACGCCATAGTATGCATAGTTTGGTACTTCTTTTTCACCTAAAAAATCTTTTTCAATTCGAACACCATTTTTAACTTCAGTTAATGTTGCCATGATTATTCACTCCTTAACGATTTCTTATGCTGCTTTTGTTTCTTTGACTGTTTCTACATATTGTTTTGCTTTCTCATTATCGAATTCGCCTTCCCACTTCGACATAACAATGGCCGCTAATGCATTTCCTAATACATTGACAGATGAGCGAATCATATCTAAAATGCGGTCAATTCCCGCAATTAACGCGATACCTTCTAGTGGTAGCCCCATTGAACCTAACGTTGCTAATACAACAACGAACGATGCACCTGGAACTCCCGCCATACCTTTGGATGTTAACATGAGAACGAATAATAACGTTATTTGCTCCGTTAGTGACATGTGCACACCGTACATTTGGGCAACAAACAATGCCGCTAACGCTTGATAAATAGCCGATCCAGTCAAGTTAAATGTATAACCTGTCGGAATTACGAAAGAGGCAACTGCCTTTGGACAACCGAACTCTTCCATTTTTCTCATTATATTAGGTAAAACAGCTTCTGAACTTGCTGTCGTAAACGAAAGAATCAGTTCTTCTTTTAAAATTTTTATTAATGTAAAAATGTTTACTCCAACCATTCGTGCATTAATACCTAATACAATCACAACGAATAGTATAACAGTTACGTATACAGCTAGCACTAGTTTTCCTAGCGGAAGTAATGTTGCTACACCAAATTTTGCAACTGTAACGGCAATTAATGCGAATACACCAAATGGTGCAAATTTCATAACTTGATTTGTAACCCAAAACATTGCTTCGAGTACGCCTTCAAAGAAGTTAAAAACAGGCTTTCCTTTTTCCCCAATTGCCGCAACTCCTAAGCCGAATAATACTGAGAAGAATATAATCGGTAATAGGTCACCTTGTGCAATCGATTCAAATACGTTTTTTGGTACAATGTGAACAATTGTCTCAGCAAAACCTTTCTTCTCCGTTGCATCTGCTGTTTGTTTATAAGAAGAAATATCACTTTGCTGTAAATTACTCATATCAACACCAGTACCTGGTTGGAATATATTCGCTGCAAGTAATCCCATTAAAATAGCAATCGTCGTAATAATTTCGAAATAAAGAATTGTCTTACCGCCCAGTTTCCCAAGCTTTTTCATATCTCCTACACCAGCTACCGCAACAATTAATGCTGAAATAACAATTGGTACTACAATCATCTTAATTAAGTGAATAAATATATCCCCAATTGGTGTGATATAAGAAATCGCCGTTTTATTGCCATAAAAGAATGCCCCTACTACAATCCCTAAAACAAGCGCGACAAAAATTTGTGTTGCCAATCCGAATTTTTTCATTTATGTTCATCCCCTTCATGCGAACGCTTTCAATTTGAATTTATAAAAGCTACTCACACATCTTATAAGCGAACCTACAAAATCATACAAAAACCTACAAGTTCGTCACAAAAAATTCAAATATTTTTCTTCTTTTTTTCATTGACACCATTTTGTTAAAAAACGATAAAATAAACTTGATAAGCAATCAGATTATTTCGTATAATCAAAAAGATATATACTTACAACAAATCAAAAGGAAAAGGAGTGGATGTTATGAAAAACTATACAAAGCAATTCGTCCTATCTTCTTCTTTTCTTTTTCATTTTCTTAAAAAGGAACAAAGGCATTCGCCTTTGTTCCTTTTTTATTGCAATCTATATAGGGGGAATTGTTATGAGACCATATAAACGTGTCTTAATTAAATTAAGCGGCGGTGCACTTGCCGATCAAACTGGAAATAGCTTTAACTCCAAACGATTAGAACATATCGCAAACGAAATTTTATCCATTGTTGATTTAGGTATCGAAGTATCCATCGTCATCGGTGGCGGTAACATTTTTAGGGGGCATCTAGCTGAAGAATGGGGCATCGATCGCGTAGAAGCTGATAATATCGGTACACTAGGTACAATCATTAACAGCTTAATGCTTCGCGGTGTTTTAACAAGTAAAACAAATAGAGAAGTACGCGTTATGACTTCCATTCCATTTAATGCAGTAGCTGAACCATACATTCGCTTGCGTGCAGTCCACCATTTAGATAACGGTTATATCGTTATCTTTGGAGGCGGAAACGGCCAACCGTTCGTGACAACAGATTATCCAAGTGTACAAAGAGCCATCGAGATGAATAGTGATGCCATATTAGTCGCAAAACAAGGGGTCGATGGCGTCTTTACAAGTGATCCAAAGCATAATAAATCAGCAAAAATGTACAGCAAACTAAACTATAATGATGTCGTTAGACAAAATATACAAGTCATGGATCAAGCGGCATTACTGCTTGCCCGGGACTACAATTTACCAGCACACGTCTTTAACTTTGATGAGCCTGGTGTCATGAAGAAAATATGTTTAGGCGAACATGTGGGGACGTTGATCAATGATGATGTTACGATGCTGGTGCATGAAAAATAATAATTCCCCACCAAAAAGGGTGCCTTTTGTAGGCACCCTTTCCTAATTCATCATCACAAATAGAAGTCAACCAATCCCGCCACTTTCTCCTTACAACGCTCCCAAAAAGATAACTTTTCAAAAAACTCTTTCGTCATTTCTTTCGAATCATGAAAATCCTCTGTTAACGCCTTATTAACTTGTCCTACAATAGGACCACCATAAATATAAAAATTCATTTCATCATTTATATTGAAGCTACGCGAAGTAAAGTTTGTTGTACCAATAACGGTTAATTCATTATCAATAAGCATTAATTTACCATGGAACATTCCTTTTTTATAACCATATACAGTAATCCCATTATTAACAGCTTGACGTATGTATGGATACGCCGCTTCTTTTATAAGAGGTAGATCCGGTTTATATGACCAAAGTATTTTTACTGTAACACCACGCTTTTGCGCCGCGATTAAAGCATTCATAGATTCTTTATTTTTCGCTATAAAATACGGTGTTGCAATTACAATGGAGTGCTGAGCTTGTTTTATGAGCTCTATATATTTTTCAGCAACGTAATGCCCATTGTAACTAGTCATAGTATGTAATGTAGTCCCTTTACTAGCTTTATTCGTACTTCTCTTTATCTCTTCTTTCGTATCTCGTTTCCAATCTAAAGCGAATTGCTGTTCTAAATCTTTTGCTCCTTCTCCTTTAAGCCGCACATGATAATCACGCCAATATCCAAATCGCTTATCTTTCCCTAAGTACTCATCTCCTATATTAAATCCGCCTGTATAGCCAATTTCTCCATCAATCGTCGTAATACGGCGATGATTACGATGGTGAAGTGAATAAAATCCGAATGGTAATGTAGGTTTTCTACTATATGTAAAATGTACACCACTTTCCCGCAATTCATTTATCACCTTTCTTTCAAATGATAAATCATTAATGCGATCAACTGATAAATAGACGTTTAATCCTTCTTTTGCCTTCTCTTTTAATAAGTTTAAAAAAGTATGGCTACTTTTATCATCCGACAAAATGAAGAAATAAGTGTAGATGGAGCTTTTCGCTTCTCTTATATCAGTAAATAATTGTTTATAAAAAGGCTTCCCTTCTACATATAATTGAAAGTCACTATAATGAGGCGCATACTCTGTCGGCATGTTTTTCCCAGCTTCCATTTTCCTACCTAAGGTAACATCGATATGCATCCATATTAAAATAAAAACGAAAATAGCAATAACAATAGAAGTAACTCGCAATATTTTTTTAATCATTTTGATTTCCTTCCGATCATTTTCTTTCCACCTTTCTATTTTGTCATTCAAGTTTAGATTTCATGCTTCATACAAAAAAGGATGTGACTTAACGTCACATCCTTTTCACATTAAACAAAATTCCTCGCATCATTATTTCTTCCAAACTTATAAATCGCAATTAAGAAGAATGCAATCGCGAAAGCGAATAAAATTAAAATATTTAAATACAACTCAGAGAATGGAATTCCTTGCTGTAGTTTCGATACTGTGTCTAACAACCAGCGCTGCGGAAGAAAATTAGCTACTTTTTGTACTGCACTTGGCATAATGTCATATGGGAAATAACATCCAGCAAGTAAGCATGTTGGTACAATGACCATATTTTGCATCGCATTTGCCGATGCTGAGTTTTTCGAAAAAGCTACAAGGACTAATGATATTCCAATTGCGATTAATGCAAATAGCATTAGTACGCCCATCATCACTATAAAAGGCATATTGATATTCGTATGAAAAACATTCGTTAGGAATAGGATTGTAATCAAAATTTGTACTGTTAGTATTATCATATTTACTCCGACATTAGATAATATAAACTTCTTCCCATCTATCGGCGTTGATAATAGTCTAAAGTACGTTCTATTCTCTTTTTCTTTTAAAATATGACCTGATAGGTTCGCTGCTGAAAACAGCATAAACATAATAAGGTAACCCATCGTTTGATTTGTCATATCTTTATTTTTCGAAGTATCTTCTAGCGTCTCCGTTTTCATTTTAAATGAACTTTTTTGATACCCTGCGTACATATTGTCGAATGTACTTTGATCTGTTCCTGCTACTTTACTAATAGCTGCTATATTATCAATATAATTATATAAATATGATTTTATAAATCCTGTTACTTGATCACCTTTAATCGATGAAATTTCAATATGCTCTGGTTTCCCTTCTCGAACACTTTTTGAAAAACCAGAATCTAATGTAATAACTCCATCAAGTTTTTTGGAAGTGAGTTTATCTTCTACTTCAGACTCCTTAACCTTACTCACATTCACATGATTTAATCCTTCTAAAAACTTTATCGTATCATTTGCTATTGGCTCATTTTCTTTATTTACAATCCCGATATTTAACGTTCCTTGCCCTGCATTTCCGTATATCGAGAAGGAAATGAGCGTCCCTATTATCGGCAAGCTAATTATAATGAGTAAACTTTTTTTATTTTTCAAAAGCACAGATAACGTTTTTTGTATGAGCCATAAAATATCCTTCATACTATAGCCCCTCCCGTCTACGTAATGCAATAATTGCAATTAATAAAAAGAGTGCTGAAATTCCAATGTTTAAAGAAATGACTGGTAGTGCTGCCCCTACATCATTTGCATAAATAATTTTCATAACAGCTGTATTTGCCCAAGTTAATGGTGATAAGTTCGTAACGAAATTTTCTTCTACTACGAAATATGCACCTCCAAAAATAGAAGCTAATTGCACAACAACCATAATAATTGCCCTAGACGCTTCAGCTGTTTTCGTAATATATCCGATTCCTAAACCGAAGCTAATTGCTAGAAAGACTTGTGTTAATAAAATAAGAAATATGATTCCAAGATGGTCGCCCCAATTCGCTTGAAAAACAAATTTACTAAATAACATGACGAGTAATATGCACAGGGCATTTGCTACTAGGCTACCAAGTACTTTTCCAATGAATATTTCAGCTTTACTTATAGGTGCAGCAATGAGACGATCTCCTGTTTTACGTATTCGTTCTCCTCGAATTAAAGAACTCGCTCCCATCGCAGCATATAGTGCAATCATCGTTGTCATTACAACCGCATAGTAATCCATAGAACCTGGTTTTTTCGCAGCTTGTAAAGATGTTTCTTTTATATAATCATTATGATTTCCGTTTGAAATAACCGTACTAACCTTAGTAGGATCTACTTTTGCAACTTCGACCGCTACATTGTACTTATCAACAAATGTTGTAAGCATTCCTTCCACAATACTTCCCTCAATACTACTTTTGTCACTTCCATAAAATTTTGCACCATCTTTATTTAACTCTACATAAGCGGCATATTTATTTTGCTTCACTTCTTCTTTCCCATCTATACTGCCGGAAGCTTTTTTAAAATGAATACCTGATTTATCCACTTCTTTCGTAAATGCTTCAAATGATTGAGAAAACGTGCTACTCGCTTCATCTTTATATAGCACTTGTATATCTTTAATCGAATGACTATCACTATTAAATGCGTTGGTTAACGCTGTTCCTAACACAAGCATAAGCACAATCGGAAATGCTAACATAAAAACTAAAGTCCTTACGTCTCTGAAATCTCTTTTAATATGCATAATTGCAATATTGAAGATGTTCAATTGATGAACCTCCCTTTACCTTTTCTTCATTTACTTTTTATTTATCTCGTAAGTTTCTTCCCGTCAATGTAAGAAATACTGTTTCTAAGTTGGGAGCCTGCTCCTCTAATGAACGAATTTCAATATCATGATTGATACAGTGTTGAATGATTTTATTTAAATTATTTAATCCCGCATCAGAATTCACTTTAATTACGTTTTCTTCAATTTGAACTGCTTTCACACCGTTGATCTCTTTTAACTTTTCTACATCTAAATTTTCTACTGACTTCACTTCAATCCAAATATCTTTCGTATCTGTAATAATCGCTTTTAACTGTTCTTTCGTACCTTCTGCAATCACTTTACCGTGGTCGACAATTGCGATTTTCGTACAAATCTCTTCTACTTCTTCCATGTAGTGGCTCGTGTAAATAATAGTGCTTCCCATTTCATTTAACTTCCGGACAGACTGAAGAATATAGTTTCTTGACTGCGGATCAATTCCAACTGTCGGTTCATCCATAATAATTAACTTCGGTCTATGTGCAATTGCACAAGCGATATTCAATCTTCGCTTCATCCCGCCAGAAAAGTTTTTCGGATAACTTTTCTGTTTATCACTAAGTCCTACAAATTGAAGTGCTTCCTCTACTCTCACTCTTAGTTCGGCCCCTCTTAATCCGTACAATCCAGCAAAGAACTTCACATTTTCATAAGCAGTTAACTCTTCATAAATCGCAATATCTTGCGGAACAATACCAATATTCATCTTTGCAAATCGATTATGTTTCTTTATATTTTTTCCTAGTATGCTAATTTCGCCTTCATTACTTCTTAACAAACCAGCAATCATATTAATTGTCGTACTCTTACCAGCACCATTCGATCCTAAAAAGCCAAATATTTCTCCTTCTTTAATAGATAAAGACATATTATCAACTGCGATGAAATCACCAAATTTTTTCGTTAAATTTTTAATTTCTAATGTATTCATCATTTCACCCCTATTTCGGTTTCTCTGCTGTTATTATAAACAAAAAGAATGAACCTGCTCAGTGCAGAAGTTCATTCTTTTCACATGAGAATATTCACTTTTTTCATATGAGATGATTCATCTTCGTCCCATTCTCTTATATCGGAAACAACATTGTCACTGAAAAACCACTTGTTCCATCTACAATAATTTTGCCGTTTACTGATGCTGTTCGCTCCTCCATCCCCATAATACCGAGACCTTTCTTAACAAGAGCTGCGCCTTTCCCGTTATCCTTCACTTGCACCTTAACCATCTTGTTAAGCACATGAATATCTATAGAAATAACTGTCGCATCAGCATATTTCATTGCATTTGTTAGTGCTTCTGTAACATTCTCACCGATAATTTTCCACTGAATGGGAGAAATCATATCTAAGTTCCCCTTGTATACAAAAGGAATATTCACATCATTCTTACCGGCAAATTCCTCTATGAATAATTTCATACGATGAATACCAATTTGCTCAGTTGGTGGCTTCATATTTTTTAATGTAATGCGAATACTTTCAATTCCATCTTTTGAAATGTGAATTGCATTTTGTAATAACTCCGCAGATTTTTCTTTATCTATTTCCATTAACCTTTTTGCTGCTTCCATTTGAATAAGTGCACCCGTCATCGAGTGACCAATTTTATCATGAATTTCTTGCGATAACCGATTTCTCTCTTCTAGCTTAAATGTGTATTCAGATTGTCTTATGTACTCTTTATTTTCATGTAAACTTTTCGTAAGTCGTTGCATATCTTTTCGCATTTTATCATTTTGCGATTCAAGCTTTACTACACGCGATATATATCGATCTGCCATAGTTAAAACGAGAAAAGTAAATGCAACAATTAATCCATAAGTCATTCGAATACTTTCATCTGCAATCGTAATTGGGAGCATCATAATGACAAAGCGTGGCCAATTCTTTTCTATGTAATGGAATGTAATTTCGTATAAGTTCAAAGGTAAAAACAAAATAAAAAATGGATGAACCCTCCATATAAATAACATAACTACGCCAATGGACATACAGATTAATATTTTTTTATACGTATCTTTTTTAAATATAGAAATCATTACGTTTACAGAGAGGTAAATAAGTAAAGTAAATATAACCCATGGTAAATTTGCTACATTTACGTAAATATAACTAAACACAATATATAAAAAGACAATTAATTTACTTACAGTTAACCAAAATTCCATATCATTAATCTACTTTCCCTGTTAAGTAATAAATCGCAATTTGTGTGCGATGTTCAAGTTCAGTTTTCCCTAAAACTGACGTAATATAATTTGCAATTGTTCCCTCAGATATAAAAAGCTGTTTCGAAATTTCTTTATTTGAGAAACCTTTTGCAATTAATGCGATAATACTAAGCTCCCTTTCTGTGAAAAGGCTCTTATCAATTTTACATTCTTCCTCTTTACTTTCCATTAAATTAGACTTAATTTTATCAAGAACAACATCTTGCATAACAGTTTGACCGTTATAAACCCCTTTTATCGCATCACGAATACGCTCCGGATCGTTATTTTTTAATAAATAACCTTTCGCTCCGTTTTTTACTGCATCCAAAATATATTCATCATCATCAAACGTCGTTAAAATAAGCGGTTTTGTTTTCGTCTCTTCACAAATGAACTTCGTCGCCTCTACCCCGTTCATATTTGGCATGCGAACATCTAATAGAGCGATATCAACATCGTTCTTTTTGCAATACTCCACTGCTTCTTTTCCATCATTTACTGTATCTACAACTTCAAACTCTTCATATGTATTTAAAATAATTTTCATGCCTTCTCTAATAAAAGAGTTATCATCCGCTATTAATATTTTAATTTTCATGTTTGTTAGTATGGCCCTTCCCCTACTAACATTCACATCCTTTCTTCCCGTAACATTTCCTACTTGCTCATTATATACTTCTCTTTACCATTTTTTCACACCTTTTTTCATCTAGCACTCCTGCAAAAAATATATTATTCTTTTTTTACAAAATGTGTAGGGTGACTTATCATTCTTTACGTCTATATAATAGAATGCGTCAAAAAGGAGGGAGAGACCGATTGAGGAAAAACAATTAATTGAAAAAGCACAGCAAGGAAGCGAGCATGCTTTTCGTATCCTTGTACAAACATATCGTCATTATATTTTTCAAGTTATCTTTTCTATTTTAAGACATGAAGAAGATGCTAAAGATGTTACACAAGAAGTATTCGTAAAAATTCATACCTCTCTCCCAAATTATCAATTTCGCGGATTAAAAACGTGGATGGCACGTATTGCCACCAATCACGCTATTGATTATAAGAGAAAGAAAGCTAGAGAACACGAAGAACTCTCCTTATGTAAAGAAACAGAGGAAAATATAAAATCCTCTCATAACATTGAAGCTTTACTATTGACGAAAGAGCAAAAATTACTTATTGCTCAAAAACTGAGAGAACTTCCGGAAAATTACCGTGACGTTGTTCTCGCGCATTACTTAGAGGAAAAAAGCTATCAAGAAATTGCTTTCCAAGAAAACATCGAAGTGAAAACAGTAGAAATGAAACTGTATCGGGCAAGAAAATGGATAAAAAAACATTGGAAGGAGGAAGAGTTTCTATGATGCATTATTCAAAAGAAGATTGGCGCAATTATACATTAGATTTTATAGAAAACAATGAACGTAAATCTATGGAAGAACACCTTTATGAATGTGATCATTGTTTAGCACTTTATATGGAAAATATTGATGAACAACATGAAAACCTTCCAATGATAAATGATGATTCATTTACGAACGAAGTTATGACGCAAATTAATTTTGAAACGCTACAACCTAATGAAAATATAAAAACAAACTCACTAAAACGCACAATTATTCACTACATAATTGCGACTGCAGCTACAATTATTTTTATGGTAAGTGGTTTATTCCAATATATTTTTACAGCGACATCAAATTTCGAGAAATCTTCAAAGCATAACGAGTCTTCTATCTCACAACAAATTGTAAACAAATCGGTAGATACATCAAAAAAGGACGGAGGTTTAAAGCATGAATAAAAACCCCTTTTTAGCACTTGTATTAGGGCTAATTCCTGGGCTTGGACATTTATACTTAAAAAAGCTAGGACGGTTTATTCTATATAGCGGAGGATCTTTATTTCTATTCTCCTTTGCAGTATTTTGTACCATAGTAGTAAGAGGACGTGATATTGCTTTTCTTTCTCTATTTTTACTAGCTGTTCTATGGGTAATTAACTTACTAGATTTAGTTATCACCATTATAAAACAAACGAAAAAACAAGAAGCTGGAGAATTGATAAATTCCTCTAAAGAGAGCGAACGATTTTATATCATTCTCCTATCCATCATCCCTGGACTTGGCCATTTCCAATTAGGACTTATGCAACGTGGACTTACATTTTTAGTAGCTTGCACAGGAATCGGAAGTATGATTATTTTCGTTGCACTTTTAACATCGCAAGAAAGTTTTCTTATCTTCCTTATTACATTACCTGTTTTATGGATTTACAATTTCTTTGATGTTGTTCAGCAACTCCAGAAAAAAGAACGTGGCGAGCAACTAGATGACCGTACTATTTTCGAAGATTTTGAAGAACATCGAGAGCAAGGAAAGAAAAGTAAAACATTTGCTTCTATTTTAGCGATGTTCCCTGGAGCAGGTCATATGTATTTAGGTTTACAACGCCGTGGTCTTCAGCTTATGGCAGCCTTTTTACTATCTATTTATTTACTCGACTTATTAAGACTTTCTGCGTTTTTATTTTTAGTACCAATCATTTGGTTCTATAGCTTTTTTGATGCGTTACAGCAAACAGCAAAATACGGAAAAGAACGAGTACAAGACGAACCCATTATCGATTATTTTATAAATCATCAAAGATGGATCGGTATCGGATTAATTACAATCGGTGGTTATTATTTATTAAATCAAACAGTCCTTCCTATTTTGAATGATTATTTTGTAACTATATTTAATATTCATCTTAGTGAACTATATTATCGCTATTTCCAGACATCTATCGTTGCGCTCCTTTTAATTGGCGGCGGCTTTAAATTGTTACTTGGAAATAAAGAAAACAAAGGTGGGACAAGCGAATGAGGACTTGGCGTGTTGGAACATTCTCAATGGGGCTTTCTATTATATCGTTAGGATGCTTTTTACTATTTTCAGTCGTAAAAGGAATTCAAGTATTAGATACACTAACTGCATGGTGGCCAGTTTTACTTATCATACTTGGAGCTGAAGTTTTACTATACCTTCTATTTTCTAAGAAGGAACAATCATTTATTAAATATGATATTTTTAGTATTTTCTTTATCGGTGTTTTAGGAAGCGTCGGAATTGCTTTTTACTGTTTATTATCAACTGGATTACTAGAAGAAGTTCGTCACTCTATTAACACAACGAGGCAAACGAGTAATATTCCAGACGGACAATTTGATATACCTGAATCTATCAAAAAAATCGTAGTAGATGCAGGTCATCAGCCTCTAACGATAGAGGGAAATAATACAAATCAAATTCACCTTTTGGGAACTTATGAAATGACGACGAAAGCAAATAAAAAACTCAATTTAAAACGAGATGATTTCCTTTCAGTTCAAACGGCTGGAGAAACGATGTATATCACTTTAAAATCATTACCTGTTCAGCATACGTTATTTAATTCAGCACCACAGGTGAAACCAACGCTTGTTCTTCCGCAAAATAAAAATGTGGAAATCCGTGCTTCAAATAACGAACTATCTCTTTATCCAGGTCAATTACAAACTAATTGGTTTGTACAGGAAAGCTCAAGAGTATCTGTCCATCTTGCAAAAGAGAGTGATGTATCTTTAACAGCAGTAACAAATCAAAAAGAAACACATGGAAGCACACCTTGGGAACAAGTAGAAGATTTAACGAAAAAAGAAAATACTTCTCCAGAAGAACATCCAGAATTAAACAACCAAGAACATTGGTATAAAAATTCGATTAAAACTGGAAATGGCACGTACAAGTTAAATATTGAGAAAGCTTATAATTTGAATATGAGTGTTCTCGAAAAATAAAAAACCTTCCGCAATTGCGGAAGGTTTTTCTCATATAATCGCTTTAATTCCTTCTAACACTAATCCAATCATAAATCCGCAAACCGCCCCGTTCACTCGGATCCACTGCAAATCTTTACCGACATTATTTTCAATCATTTCGATTAACGTTTTATCATCTAACTTATCAAGATTTTCTTGTACAAGCTTACCGATTTTCGAATGGTTTTTTTCCACAAGTGTAACAACTTGCTTTTGTAACCACTCCTCTATTTTTTGAACAGTTTGTTCATCTTCTTTTATTTTGTTCATTTGTTTTTGTAAAAATGGAATAACATATTTATCAGCAAATTCTTCATTATTTACAAAAGCAACTGCTCTTTGTTGTACTTGCTCTAGCATCTCTTTTATTTTGTCAGTAGCATTCCAATTCGCAATCCACTTTTCTTTCCAATTTTCTAATTCCTGTAATAAGGCTTCATTTTCTTTTACATTGATAATTTCTTGACGAATCTTCGCTAATATAAGTTGTCTTGTGCTATTATCAGCCTCTTGTAAGCTGTTAATATTACTAATGATAAACTTCTGCAAAATGCCGCCAATTTTATCTTCATCTACAATATTCATAAATGATTTCAAAGTAAACTGCAAGAATCCATCTACTTTTATATTTTCCATCGCCTTCAGACCTAAGCTACCGAGCTGGTAACGAGCTTCATCTTGCGCTGTCCAATCTTTTACCTTCACTAATATGTAATCAAGTGTCTTTTCATCATATTCTTGCACAACTAATTGATCAACAAGCACTTGTAAAATGTTACTTGTATTAATTGTATGCACATATGTTTTTAATTCTTTTTCAATAATAACAGCTAACTTTTCTGTATCTATTGTAACAATTGCTTTCTCTGCAATCGTTACAATCCCCTTTTTCACAGCATCAGACTGCATTTCTCTCTCAGCAATTTGCAGTACCATTTGTACTAACTGCATCTCTTTTACTTTATTCGTAATACTTTCTTTCGTCAGCCATTCATTTTCTAACGTATGAATGAGTCCTTTCGTTACCCGTTTACGGTTTTTAGGTAACAAAGCTGTATGCGGAATTGGTATTCCCATCGGATGACGGAATAAAGCTGTAACCGCGAACCAATCCGCAAGTCCACCAACCAATCCAGCTTCAAATCCACCTTGTATAATCTCTCCAGCTACCGTTCCTTGAAAAGGGATAGAAGCCGCAAAGCCGACACCCATAACCCCAAGCGAAATACCCGCTATATATTTAGTCTGTAATGACATCGTATACACATCCTCTTATTATGTAAAATAAAGCTTTTTTGTTGTATTTATTCAATATTAGTTATCCTTTATATATACTATAAAGAACTATTGTGAAAATAACAAAGATTTTTATGTACATGAAAAAATGAGGCTACAACTAGCCTCATTTTTCTTATACCGTTAAATCCAAACCTTTCCTATAATACTCATTCATTACATCTTTTGGAACCATACTTCCACCCGTTCCCCACACAATATGAGTACCTTTTTTCACCTTCTCTGTTACCTGTTGCTTTTGTAAATACTCACCTTCTTTGCATACTTTCACTGGCCCTATCATACCTGCTAGTGCAGAAGGCTCTAAATAAATATTTTCCGTATCAGCTAGTTCTTTTAACAATCTATATAACTCTTCATCGCTTACTGTGTAATTCCCACTCAAAAATGGTTCCATCGTTTTACCGACAAATCCAGATGGCCTTCCTACCGCAAGTCCATCCGCATCTGTTACATTATCAATTCCGATATCTTGAACGGAAATTTTGTCATGAAGGCCTGTCATTAAGCCGAGTAACATACAAGGAGAATGTGTTGGCTCTGCAAAGAAACAATGAACATTATCTTTATACAATAACTTTAAACCGAATGCTACTCCGCCAGGTCCTCCTCCTACTCCGCACGGAAGGTAAACAAATAAAGGATGATCTTCATCTACTACAACCTCTAACTCTTCTAATTGCTTTTGTAATCGTGATGCGGCTACTGCGTATCCTAAAAATAAATCATGTGAGTTTTCATCGTCTACAAAATAACAGCTAGGATCCGCATCCGCTTGTCTTCTTCCTTCTTCTACTGCTTTGCTATAATCATCTTCATATTCAATAACGTTTACACCTTTACTTCTTAATAAATCTTTCTTCCATTTTTTTGCGTCTGCTGACATATGAACAGTTACATTAAAACCTAGATTCGCACTCATAATCCCTATGCTAAGTCCTAAATTCCCTGTAGAACCTACTGCAATTGAATATTCCGAGAAAAACTCTCTACATGTATCACTATCTAAAACGGAATAATTATCTTCTTCTGTTACCATTCCGTGCTGCAATGCTAGTTGCTCAGCATGTTTCAACACTTCATAAATGCCGCCCCTAGCTTTAATTGATCCTGATATTGGAAGATGACTATCACATTTTAATAATAATTCTCCTAAAATAGGTTGCTCATATTTTCTCTCTAAAGCTTCTTTCATAGAAGGTATTTTCACTAAAGGTGATTCGATTATGCCGTTCGCCCCTTTCGTTTCAGGAAAAACTTTCGCAATATATGGTGCAAAACGCTTTAATCTCTCTTCCGCATCTTTTACATTCTCTTCATTAAGTGGTGAATCTTTTATTGCTGTTTCATACATTTGTATGTTTGGATTTATCCAAAATACTTCTTCTGTTGCAATAAGCTTATTCACTAATGGATATTCTGCTTGTAATGCCCCTATTTCTTTCATTTTGTTTCCTCCTTATATCCTTGTAGCTCACCATACAATAAATTATAATTAAATTAATTTTAATATAGTTTAACACAAATAATCCCATTAAGTTAATTTTAATTTAATTTATTTAAATATAATTTAATAATTATTAAGGAGATTTTCATTATGGAAAATATAGATATTGGTAAAAAAATTGAAAAACAAAGAAAAGAAAAAGGTTTAACTAGTAAAGAACTAGCAAAGATGGCCGATATTACACCATCAATGTTAAGTCAAATTGAGCGCGGGTCCGCTAACCCTTCTATCCAAACATTAAAAGTGCTTGCTAAAGCTCTTGATGTGCCAACATTTAGCTTTTTACTTGAAGATACAAATACAGACGATTTAATTGTACGTTCCCATAAACGAAAGAAAATGATTATTGATAATTTATCATATGAAATGCTTTCACCTGATTTCACTGGAAATTTAGCAACAGCAATTATGACCGTCCCGCCTAATACAGCTTCATCAGAAAATGTGCTAGAACATAAAGGAGAAGAATTAGCATTTGTCTTAGATGGGAAAATCACATTATATTTAAATGAGGAAGAATACGTATTAGAAACTGGCGACAGTGTAAAAATACCTGCTTATTTAAAGCATAAATGGGTGAATCATTTTGAAAAAAACGCGATAGTCTTATTTTCTGTTACTCCGCCGATTTTTTATTAAATAAGAAAGTGAAATTTTTGTTAAAAACTTAACAGTTGGACCCAATCCGAACAATCCTCCTAAAAACATATTTACAAGTAAAACTATCCCTCCCATTGATGCTAACGTATCATGAGTCAGATTCATCCCACCACTACCAGAGGCACTTGTAATATTCACATAAAAATAAGAAATATGTAAAAATTAATTATTTTTTCAGAATTTTGTTGAAAAATATGGTAAAATCACTCTTATACTTCTTCTATTTTGCTATTATAGAAATAATTAAATTAGGATACTTTTATCGAATGGGGGAATATATAATGAGTGTGTTATTAAAAGGGCATGAACAGATTGTCAACGAATTAAACATTTTATATCAAGTAATGGTAGCGGAGCAATTAATTGAAGCGAAACAATTAAAAGAAAAAATAGAGAAACAGATTAATAAAATTGAAGCTGATCAAAATCTATCGCTTTACTACTCCCTACTAAACTTTAAATATAAGGTCCTAACCGATTGGACAAACATTAAATATGATACTTTTAGTCAAATTGTTCGTTTAGACAATCCAATAACTGAAGACTTTATTACTTATTATTATCACTTTTTTAAAGCTGAACATGCTACCATTATTGGAAATTATGATGAAGCAAAAAAAGAATACGAAAAAGCTGAATCCCTTTTAAAACATGTACCAGGCGAACTAGAAGAAGCTGAATATAAATATAAATTCGCTATATTTAATCACCATACAAACAAACCACTTACAGCAATCAATTATGCAAATCAAGCTAAAGAGATTTTCTCAAAATATCCACGTTATGAAATTAAAATAGCTCTATGCGAAAACATTTTAGGCTCATGTTCTGTTTATTTAAAACAATTCGAACAAGCCGAAGAGAACTATAATTCAGCAATCAATATTTTACAAAAGCTGAAAGACGATACACTAATCTTAAAAGTTCGAAATAACTTAGGTTGGCTCTACTCTTCTCAAAATCTATCAACCCTTGCTATTAGACATCTTACAATAGTTACAAACAAATTACCTAAACACCTAAAAGCCAATTTTCTACAAGCCAAAGAACATTTTAGTTTAAATGAAAAAGAAATTGCAAACGATTGGGTTCAAAAAGGCTTAGAAATTTGTAATGAATTAAATAATCAAGAATATAAACACCATTTCACTATCTTAAAAACACAACACACTGGTATTCTAGACGACTTAGAAAACGCAATCATTGCAGGCACTACATATTTTAACAGTAAAGAATTATACGATTATGTACAAGAATATTACGAATTATTAGCAGTAGAATTTCATAAAGTGAATAAAATAGAGAAATCTCAAAAATATTTTTTCAATACTTACGAAGCAAAACAAAAATTATTAACTAAGGAGGCACTAAGATAATGAAAAAGATTAGTTTAGCTATTTTAACCTTTACATGCATACTTGCTTTTGGATTTAATAATTTTACTGAAAGTCAACAAGCAAAACAACTTCCAAAATGGGATACAGATAAACAAGAAACACATGCAGACCTATAGAAACCTAAAAACCCCTAATAAAGGGGTTTTTAGATTTCTACAATATAATGATTTAGCATATGATGAAGAAATATGCTTATAAAAGATAGCCATATACTCTCTGTACATGGCTATCTTTTATTTTTTCGACACCAACAAAATCCCTAAACTAATAATACAAAAGCTCATTATTTGCTCTGCTGATAGACCAAACAGAACCGAATTTTGTTCACTAACAAGCGAAATAATAATATGAGCAAACCCCTCAATAATTAGAAAAACACTTATATTCTTTCCATTTCCGAGCCTTTCATTTTTCATCCATAACAAGCCCATTATACAAAGAGCAAGGCTGATCTCATATACGAAAATAGGGTGATATAAAAGTTTAGATTCATATATTTTCATTCCCCATGGTAGTGTCGTTTGTGCACCTACTTCATGATGTAATAGAAAATAAAAGATAATACTCACACACAGACCCAAAGGCAATGCATCAAGTAAAATACGAAGCGAAAATTGCTCCTTTTTACTTTTCCAAACAATGTATACACTCGCAATCACGCATCCTACTACAATATGTTGCATACTTCCAACAGCTAATATTGCTTGCACTGGCGCCCCAAAGGCCCATACAGGATTTAAAATTGATGGTGCAAACTTCCATACAAATACGATGATAAGAAAAGCATTTGTTACGGCATCCATCATTTTTTCATATGATACATTTTGATGCCTCATCTTTCGTTTCATCAACACAAATCCAAATAGACTTCCAATTATAAGAGATATGGGTTGTAACCTCACGATCCACTCCATCGTCACGAAATCTCCTTTTAATTCTCAATCAATTTCTTAAATTTCTTTTCTAATTGATCTGGTGGTAATACACCTCGTACATGATCTACTATAATTCCATCTTTATTAACAAAAAATGTCGTCGGTAAAGAGAATACTTTATAATCTAGTCCAGCTACTCCGTCCATATCTAATAGAACAGGAAACTCAAACCCATAGCGATTAGCAAATGCGCTTGCTTCTTGTACTGGGTCACTAACAGTTGCATTCACCGCAAAAATTTCAACATCCTTTTTATATTTATCATACATATGAACTAAATCAGGTGCCTCCATTTCACACGGCCCACACCATGATGCCCAAAAATTAATAATATATGGTTTTCCCTTAGCATCATTTAACGACTGCAACTTTCCGTCTAATCCTTTTAATGTGATGCTAGGTGCTTTAAAACCGACTTGTGGTAATACTTCTTTCTCCTGTAACTCTGCTTGCTTTGCTTTTCTTTCCTTTTCTTCTTTCTTTGAATTATAAAAGTTAACCCCCGCCCAAACGAGAGCACCTACTAGTATAATAGCAATTAGTTTCTTCACTTTTCTTCCTCCTCATTTTTAAAAACCTGTAAATCCACCGAATAGTCGAATAAAGAATGCTGTAATTTTCGTCATTTGATTTGTATACAATAAAATACCCGTTACAATCATCATTCCACCGCCAATTTTCATCATGACATTGGCATATGTAACAATCCATTTTACCTTCCCAATAAAGAATGCCATCACGAAAAATGGAACCGCAAACCCAAGAGTATACGCTGTAATATAAAGAAGTGCCCCTTCAGGATTCGTCGCGCCAAGCATGAGTACAGCTGAAAATATCGGTCCAACACATGGCGTCCAACCCGCTGCATATGTCATACCGACTAAAATCGAGCGAATAAATCCAGTCGATTTACTTCTATACTGCACCTTTTTCTCTGCCATAAGCCACTTAGGCTGAAACAAGCCCGTCATAAATAGCCCCATTAAAACAATAAAAATCCCACCAATTTGTTGAATCAATTTTTGGTTAGATGAAAATGTTATTCCAATCCAACTTACCGATAAACCTAACGCGTAAAATATAACCGAAAATCCGATCATAAAAAATACTGTATGTATAATCGCTGATTTTTGCATAATCCCACGATTTTCTTTTAAATCTTGAATAGACACACCTGTAATATAAGATAAATAAGATGGATATAGCGGTAAAGAGCACGGTGATATAAATGACAATACTCCCGCCCCAGCCACAAGCCAAATTGTTAAATCTGCTGCATTCATTTTATTCCCCCTGAAACACTACAATGAGTAGTGTTTATTCTAAAAAAAAGAGGCTATATGCACTCTCCGACAATAAGTACAACCGACATACAGAATAAACCTACTGTTACATATACCGAATTCGTATGTAACGGAATAGTAAGCTTAACAACCTTTTCATTTAACACTTGCTCGATTCGTAAATTTATTGCTGTTTTTGCAAATGAAGCTGTAACACATCGATTTTCCATTGTCTTTATTTTAATTAATTTTAATAACGCGCTACCTAACTCAAGTGAGGATTCCATTTTTTGCATCGCATATTTATCAGCAGCTAGTTCCTGATACGTATGATATCGCTGTAACAACCCTTTTAATATTGGTATGTACATCATTCCTTCTGCTAATAGCGTAAAACAAAATAATTTTAGCGGATCCCAATTCTTTTGATGATATTCTTCATGGAAAATAATTGCATCCATTTCTTCATCTGAAAATGTTTGAAGCATCCCTTCTGACATGACAACTTTCGGACGAAATAGCCCAATTGTAAATGCCGCAACTTCCGTAGTCGGCAATATATATATTTGTTTTCCTTTTCGGATGAAAGGGATAAGTACTTTTTGTAATTTTTTACTATAGAAAAATTGTCGCCAAATTCTTTTGCACACGATTAATACAGTAAGTAATAATAATCCAGCGATTATTATACGAATCAGCGATAATTCTTTCATATGTTTTTCTAACTGGAACAAGCAAAATTTTGAAAGAAGGAACATCTTATTTTGAAACAGAAATGGATATGTAACGTAATACAGTAACAAGCTGAAAAAGAGGGTACTAACAATTACTGCTAACAATACGATTTTACGCATTTGCCATTTCATTTCATTAATCCTCTTTTTTTAACTGACTCAATTTGTCTTCTAACTTTTTTATTAAAGTCGGATCAGCCTGCTCTAACTCATCTAACATATGATTTACAACTAATTCTCCAAATTCCCCCATCAATTCCTGTGTCATTTTCTTCGTTTGATTGGATAAGAATTCTTCTTTCGTTTGTACAGCACGATATATGCCACTTCTTTTCACAGTCTGTTTTTCTAAGTGTAATTTCTCTACTAACCTGTTCATAACTGTCATAACAGTGTTAAAATTCACAGGTGATTCTTCACTTAATTTCTGCTGCACTTCTTTAATCGTAATACCATCGCTAGACCAAACAATCTCCATAATTTTTGCTTCAAGCGGTCCAAAGAAATGATTTAACCCGTGCTCATTTAACTTATAGTTTTGAGTAAACATTGTACAACTCCTTTCACACTACGAATTGTAGTATAAATTAAATGAAAGGTCAAACGTAAATGATATATACGAAAATTAACTACCTATAAATACATAGGCTATTCCATTCATTTTAAACCTAATTTTTCTCCAAATGTATCAAAAAGGTACTGCTCTAATATTTGTACACTAAACTTCTCATTACGCCCAAGGGCAAATAATTCCCGATCTTTCGCTACGATAGTATCTAACGGAATAGCTACATTATCCACGATTTTTGTAATTTCAATTATATTACTTTTTACATTTACTTCTGTTTTAAATTCAACGTTTTCTAACACTATATGTGAACGTCTTCCTGATGCAAAAAAAGTAAAATTAGGATTTTTAACAACGCCAATTTCAGTCTCTAACGCATATAAATAGTGAAAAATTACATCTCTATGTCCATCTTTTATTATTTTTTCATCCTTCTCATCGTCTAAGTATTCTTTCAGCTTCGTTGTAAATTCAAATCGAAAATCCACTTTTTTCACGCTCCTTCTTTGTATTTTATATTAAATAAATATATTGAAATAATTTTACCATATTGTAATAAAACTTCCTATTAAAAGTAAAAACTGTTTTAGAAAATCGCTTTTATTTCCGATACCCTTTTAAAATATAAGTATAAATTCAATATGAATGAATGCGTCATTATATCTATTTAAACATATTTTTTCCATATTTTGAAACATTAGTATGAAATATTATATATCAATGAATGGTTTCTAATGCATTGGTATATATAGTCAGTAGTTTCTTTACTATTCCGATATACTTAAGCTATATTTTCTAATTATTGATTACATTACGGAAGGAATGTAACTCTCTTCTATCGAATTTTTATATAACAAAAATGATTAGGTGGTGCTTTACTATGAAATTAGCTGTCATTGGTGGCGGTGATTTACAAGATTCAAATCACTTGCCTATTAATGAACGCCTTATAGAATTAACAAATAAACAGTACCCAAAAATATTGTTTATTCCAACGGCTAGTCATGATGATGAAAGCTATATAAAATTATTTTTAGACATGTTTGAAAAACAATTACATTGTGAAGTACAAATTTTACGTACTACAACAGATTCACCTTCTAAGTATGAAATAGACGAGATGATTCATTCAGCCGATTTAATTTATCTAGGTGGCGGGAACTATATTCACATGCTTACGCAATGGAAAGAACATAGACTCGATGAAAAATTATTATTGGCTCTGCAACAAGGAACACTTATTGCTGGTTATAGCGCTGGTGCTATGTGTTGGTTCACGTCTAGTATCCGATCAGATTATGAAGGTGCTGGTTATATAGAAAGTAACGGATGGGGGATTGTTAATAAAAGATTTTGTCCACATTATAATCAATTAAACAGAATGAACGCCTTCCATTCCTTTTTACAAAATCATCAAGGGAATATAGAAGGAATTGCACTCGAGGATAATTGCGCTTTATATATTACAGAAGAATCCTTTGAGATTATCGGTGAACCGGAAAAAGCGTGGGAGTTTTATATGAGTGATAAAACACTCATTAGACAACATTTTGATATCACTTTAAAAAGCTATTTGTAAACCTGCACTTACGAAAAAATGTCCCTAAGTCTAATAACTTAGGGACATTTTTTCTATTTAACTAACTAATCGTGTAATTCGTTTCTTTTGCCATGAAAGCTTATAATATGCATACTGTAATATTAAGCTGACAATAAATGCTGCTGGATACCCGATCCAGATGCCTTCTATTCCAAGACTTGTATGGTAAGAAAGATAATATGCTACGGGTACTTCTACAAGCCAAATTGAAACAACTCCAATAACAGTTGGCCAAAGTACTGTACCGCTCGCTCGCATTGTCGCACTAATAATTTGTGCATGACCGAAAATTAAATAACTCCATAACGTAATCATAACTAAGCTATGAGCAATTTCAATTGTAGTTTGACTTGTTAAAAATAGTGATAAGATGTCTCTTGAGAATAAGTAAATAAGAGATATTAACACACCACCGATGACGTAGTTCATAATAATTCCAGCCTTCACAACTTTCTGCAATCGATCAAATTGATTCGCACCAATCGATTGTGCCGCAAAAATGGAAACTGTAATACCAAGGCTAACTGCTGGCATTTGTACATAACTTGCAACTTGATTCACAACGCCGTAAGCAGCTGTTGCATCCGAACCGTAACGATTTACAAATGCGATTACGGCAATCTCAGATAATGATACTAATATCATATTTATACTTGCTGGTATACCGAGCCTTAGCAATAGCTTTAATAACTCCCCATCCATTCGAAGGTATTTTCTAACCGTGCCATCTAGTTGTAATGGGTGATTTTTCTTCTTTAAATACACAAGCATGACAATAAACGTAATAACTGTAGATATAACAGATGCATAGGCCGCTCCATACACATCTAATTTCGGAGCTCCTAACCATCCAAAAATAAGAACTGGTAATAAGATCATATTTAGCGCTGTACTTACAATTAAAAAGTAAAATGGCGTTTTAGAATCTCCTGTACCTCTCATAAATGTTGTATATGCGAAATATAAAAATAATACTGGCATCGATATAAATAAAATCCGTGCATAATGTACACTTATTTCAATAATATTTTCTGGCGTTCCCATTAGACGCATAATATCCATCGCAAAAATACTGCCTATTATCGCCAACACAACTCCAATAATAAAGGTAAACGTCAACGTCGTACCAACGATAGCTTTTAAACGATCTTCGTTTTTAGCACCAAACGCCTGACCAATTAAAATAGAGCTTCCTGAACCGATACCAATTACAAATGAAACGAGCAAGAAAAATAATGGGAAGAATGCTGATATAGCCGCTAAATCATTAACTCCAAGCCATCTTCCTACTACTACCATACCAAATAATTGTCCAACTGATTGTAGTACATTACTTAATAATAACGGTACTAAAAACATCGACATCGATTTCCAAATCGGTTTACTCTCACTTTCCAACTTATGTGACTCCGCACCTTCTTTATTGTTATCTGCAGGTGGTTTCAAATTTCATTTCTCCTTTTATTAAACATCTATTTTCAATCTCTATCTCTTTGTATAGTTGTTATAATACTGTGCTTCTATTCATTTTCTTTTCGTATAATTATAACTTCACCCAATATTGACTTCCATCGGCTGTTCGATCTAAAAATCCATATTCGATTAAATATCTTCTTAATGTTACAAAATCAGGGTATACATTTTCTATCACTGTATTTACTTCTTTTTCAGTATACTTTTTATTACTATCAAACTTCTTCACTAAATGGCGCAATATAATTAATTTGCGCTTTTGTTTCTTCGGAAATTTAGAGAGAGGTCCATCTAATCCTTCTGTAAAATGAGCTTTTAATACTTCATCATTTTCTTCTTCCGTAATATTGTATCGATCATCCACCATCGTTGCTGTTCTATGAATTGGCACAAATTTCGTTTGTACTTTTGATTTTTCTTCTGATAATTCCATTAGCGCTAAAAATACTTTTGCTTGCTTCATTTTCTCTCGCAGTGTAAATCGATGATTACGAATTGTTGATGTACTTCCGCCATCCATTTCTTTTACAATTTCTTTATCATTCAGTCCCATATGGAAAAACTGAACCATTTTCTTTTGTAAATCCGTTAAACCAGTAAATTTCTTATCCATATTTAACAAATAATCAAACATAGACGTATGCTCATTTTGAATATGCAATTGGACGAACTTCTCTGCTTCATACAAAATTTGGTTATCTTGATAAATAACACCTTTAATAAATGTTTCACCACAAGCTAAGCAAATGTACTCCTCTTTTTCTTCATCAAACACATACCCTTTCTTTAATTCCTCTATTGACGCATCCCAAAACTTCTCTGAAATATCACTCATACTAAACACTCCTTTAAAATGTTTATTTAAAACCAAACAAATCAACATAACGTTTATTACCACTTCACCATCTTATCACAACGCAAACAAACATTTCAATGTTTCGTTTACCCATTTTATAAACTTTTATAAAAACATCTAACAAAAGGGTTTAATACAAAGAAAAGCGAATATGTTTATACAAATTCATTTTATAGGATGTGAAATAGAACATAAATATTCTTCAAGACCCTTAGTTTACCGTTAAACAAATTGCACAGAATACATATGCGATTAGTGAATATGGAACTAGTATTCACTCATTCCAAAACTTCAGTATTCAATTTTAACTACAAAAAAGATGTTTTCGTATAAAAAAACATCCTTTACTTTTTATATATTCTATTTACAGTCTCTACTAAAACCTTACTTGCTTGTACAAATGTATGCTTTCGATTTCTATCTTCAACAAATTTATTAGCACAACTACTCATAATCATCATACAACTAATTATGACTAACGCTATCTTTCTATTCTTGTAAGTCACTTCATGCCACTCCACTATTACAAAACTTCTTTTGAATTTATCCCATCAAGAAATTTTACATGAATAATAAAACGTGTGAATATGCAATTCTGCATATTCACACGTTTTATCACAATGTTATGATTTAATTTAGTTAAAGAACAAGTATACCGAGGTGACTAACTTGAAATTTAAAGCGAAAAAAAATCCATTCCACGTCATTTTCATTACATTATTTATAATTATTTTTTTCGTTTCGTTATTCTTCCAAAATGAAAATTCTATTTTTTTCACTCTCATGATGCTGCTAAATATCGTGAATCTTTCTTCATTCTATTTCTCTCACTACAACGTAACGGAATCATCTCTTGTTGTAAAACACGGTTTCATACTTCGTACTGAAATCCCATTTAAAGACATTCGCCATATTAAGTACTCTGGCAAAAAACTTCGTTCAAAAAAATGGACGAGGCAACAATTAGAAATTAATTATAATTTATTTGACTCAGTGACCACTTTCGTACCACAAGAAGAAGAAAAATTCATTTCACTCTTAAAAGAGAACTGCCCACAGATGAAAGTAATGAATACGCCTGCTAACAAATAATATATTTTGAAGCTTGCATTATTGCAAGTAGATGAAACTTAAAAATGAACATCAAAAAAGCCAAGATTCTATACTAAGAATCTTGGCTTTTTCTATTACTCTTTTGGAGCAATCATTTTCTTTGGATCTACAATTTCATCAAATTGCTCTTCTGTTAGTAGCCCAGATTGCAATGCTGCTTCTTTTAAAGTTAATCCTTCTTTATGAGCATGCTTCGCAATTTTCGCTGCATTTTCATATCCAATATGTGGGTTTAGCGCTGTTACAAGCATTAGTGAACGATTCACATTTTCATTAATTACTTCTTCATCTGCTTCAATACCAACTGCACAATTGTCATTAAACGAAACAATTGCATCCGCTAATAAGTGAGCTGATTGTAAGAAGTTATAAGCAATAACAGGTTTAAATACATTTAACTCAAAGTTACCTTGGCTCGCAGCAAATCCGATTGTTGCATCATTCCCCATTACTTGCGCTACAACCATCGTTAACGCTTCACTTTGCGTTGGATTTACTTTACCTGGCATAATAGAGCTTCCCGGTTCATTTGCTGGAATAATAATTTCTCCAAGACCACTACGTGGACCACTTGCAAGCCAACGTACATCGTTAGCAATCTTCATTAGATCCGCAGCTAATGCTTTTAATGCACCGTGAGTATATACAACTTCATCATGGCTCGTTAATGCATGGAACTTATTTGGTGCAGAAACAAATTGTTTACCTGTAAATTGACTAATTTCCTCTGATACCATCTCACCAAATTTAGGATGAGCATTAATACCTGTTCCAACCGCAGTTCCACCAATTGCTAACTCTTTCATATATGTATTGCTCTCTGCAATCATACGCTCTGTTTTTTCAAGCATACGGTGCCATCCGCTAATTTCTTGCCCTAAAGTTAACGGCGTTGCATCTTGTAAATGTGTACGACCAATTTTTATAATATGTTCAAATGCAGTTACTTTTTCTGCTAAAGTTTCTTTTAATTTCGTAATTGCTGGTAATACGTGATTTTCTACTGCGATTACACAAGCTACATGAAGCGCCGTTGGAAATGTATCATTTGAACTTTGTGACATGTTCACATCATCATTCGGATGAATATGTACGTCAGATCCCTTCTCTTTCAAAATTTGATTCCCACGATTTGCAATTACTTCATTCACATTCATGTTTGACTGTGTACCACTACCTGTTTGCCATACGACAAGCGGAAAATGTTCATTCCATTTCCCTGCAATCACTTCATCCGCAGCTTCTACAATTGCTTCTGCTTTTTCTTCTGATAGCTTTCCTAATTTTTGATTGCTAAGCGCTGCACTCTTCTTTAAAATTGCAAATGCTTTTACAATTTCAAGCGGCATTTGCTCTGTTCCAATTGGAAAGTTTTCTTTACTACGTTGTGTTTGTGCTGCCCATAATTTATCAGCTGGAACTTTTATTTCTCCTAATGTATCTCTTTCAATTCTGTACTCCATGTTTTCATCCCCTTGAAAATATAATACCTACATCTCTTATAATAACAGACTTCCTCTTAAATGATAAGAATTCTCACTCTTATATATAGATATTCTATATTTATTTTTAAAAATTCCTCTTGACCTAAACTTAAGTTTAGGCTGTATCCTTTCCATTGTAACCTACTATAACACTACTGGAGGAATTCAATATGAAAAAATATGCTTTTATAACAGGTGCGAATAAAGGAATTGGATATGAACTTGTTCGTCAATTAGCAGAAAAAGATTATCACGTATTTTTAGGTGCTCGTAATGAACAACTTGGACAACAAGCCGTAGAATCTTTAAATGTTTCAAACGTTTCCTATATTCAAGTAGATATTTCAAATTCACAATCCATTCAAGAAGCAACAAAGAAAATTTACGAAACGACTGACCACTTACATTTATTAATTAATAACGCAGGCATAGCGCTAGACTTCAATACGCTACCTAGTGAATTAAATATTGAAACTTTACGCCAAGGATTTGAAGTTAACTTTTTTGGAACTTTCCAAATGATGCAAGCCTTTTTACCACTATTAAAGAAATCAAGCAACAGTAAAATCATAAATGTAACAACTGACATGGCCTCACTAACAATGTTTGCTAATGGTGAAACACATCCAATTAATACACTAGGATATAATTCTTCCAAAACAGCTATTAATGCTTTAACATTAGCTTTTAGTAAAGAATTTGCCACTAACGGTCCAGAAGTATTTGGAGTAACTCCTGGTTTTACAACTACGGATCTTAATGGAAATTCCCCCGGTGGCCATACAACCACTGAAAGTGCTAAAATTATTATTAAATATGCATTAAGTGAAACAAACTATAATGGTAAAATATTTAACAAAGATGGCATTATACCTTGGTAATAAAAGGATGAATGATATGTATTATACAATTGGGCAAGTCGCCAAAATGCAACACTTAACTATTTCTCAAATACGTTATTACGATAAACAAGGACTGTTTCCTTTTCTGCAAAGAAACGAAAAAGGAGATCGAGTTTTTGATGAAGAAGCACTGAAATATTTAGAGATGATTTTGTGTTTAAAAAACACTGGTATGCCAATTCAAAAAATAAAACAATTTATCGACTGGTCTATGGAAGGAGAATCTACCATCCTTCAAAGGTTAGAATTAATGAAACAACAGGAGACCAATGTCTTACAGCTCATTCAAGACACTGAAAAAAACTTAAAAAAGATACAACAAAAAATTGCTAAATATGAGAATGAAATAACTTCAGCAAATGCTATTAAAAAATAAAAATCACCTTCTACATATTGTAGAAGGTGATTTTTATTTTATGATGCTTGCTTTCCTTTATCTGCATCATCTACATACCAGATGAATTTGCCTGTATATCCGTAAATAACTGCTAAAATTAACGATACGAAGCTTAACCACATAAACGGAACGTATGAGAACGTTGCTACACCTAAAATACCAGCCATAAAAATACCATTATCAGACCATGGAACCATACCTGAAGTTAATGTTCCACCTACTTCTGAGTTACGCGCTAATACACGACGGTCTATTTTTAATTTATCATAGCTATCTTCCATAATTTTTGGTGTTAAAATTAGTGATACATACATCGCACAACCAAATATATTAGCTAAGAATGCCACGATTAATGTAGACAATGTTACATTACCTGCAGAATTTAATTTCTTCTCGAATTTTGATACGATTACTTTTAAAACACCTAGTTTTTCAAGTAATCCACCAAATCCTAAACCGAAAATAATAACGGCTACTGAGCCAAGCATGCCGTTAATTCCACCACGGTTTAATAACTTGTCAACAAACTCAACACCAGATTGAATTGAGAATCCGTTATAAGCTGTTCCAATCGCCTCTCCAAAGTTCATCCCTTGGAAAAGAGTTGCCCAAATTGCACCAATTAAAGCTCCCATTGCAATTGTTGGCATAGACGGTTTCTTCATCGCTAATAGAACGATAACAATGACCGCCGGAACAAGCATCCATATTTTAATATCAAATTGCTTTAATAAAGCTTCTTTTAAAAATTCTACTCGATTCAAATCTACATTATCGCCGCCATACATCCAACCAGCTACAGTAAACATAATACTAGTAATAATATAAGCCGGAACATCTAATACGAGCATAGCTCGAACGTGAGCAATAACATCTACTTTCGCCATAGAAGCTGCAAGAACTGTGCTATCAGAAAGTGGTGATAATTTGTCGCCGAAATAAGCTCCTGAAAGAACTGCACCAGCAACAAGCGGAAGTGGTAAACCAAGTCCTTCACCAATCGCCATCATAGCAATACCTGCTGTTCCCACTGTTCCCCAAGACGTTCCTGTTGCGATAGAAGTTATAGAACAAATAATTAATGTTGCTAATAGGAATATGCTAGGGTGAATAAATTCTAATCCATAATAGATTAATGTTGGTACTACCCCACCAGCAATCCACGTTCCAATTAAAGCACCTACTGCAACTAAAATCAGTATTGCTTCTAATCCGTTAGAAATCCCTTTCGTAATTGCATCTTGCAATTCTTGATAACGAAATCCTAATCTTAATCCAAGCGCAATTACTAAAAACCATGAAATAAATAGCGCTAATTGAATTGGGAGATCAAAAATCGTTTGGAAGGAAAAGACAACAGCAAGAAATAGTAATAAAAGAACTATGATTTCTAGCATCGATGGTAATCTTACACTTTTCATTTTTTTCTCTCCTTACAAGTCGATAACATGACGTATGTCGTCTTACATGTATGTAATATACAATTAGCGAAGACAAAACAAAATTTTCATATTATTTCGATTTATTTTTCCAGTATAATATATTCACAACCCTTTCTATTGTAAAAGTAGATTACGTTTTTCGCAATGAAAAATATAAAAAATGTTGTATTTTTATTTATCCCGATATTTTCGGTCAATAAGACCCTTGTATCAAAATTTAGTAAGTGCAAAGTACCTAGTTAAGAAATTAACTACTGTAAAATCCCGGATTGATATGAACGTATTAAAGCTTCACTTTATTTACAAGGAACAATCCCATACTAACTTTTTTAATATTTGCTGCAACAAAACTTTTTACAACTATCTTAACTTTTTAATTCACACCATTATTTTCTACGCAAAAAATAGGGCACACATCATAAAAATGATGCATGCCCTACCTTTATTTATACATATTTTGTATTTCTTCTTTATTTTTAAGTATTTCTTCAAACTTATCACTACAACCCTTCGGAAATAACACTCCCAGTCCATATGAATGCGCAAATTGAAAATGAGGGTACTTCGCTTTTACCTCATCCCAAAACTTATATACGCCGAAATCACCACTTCTAACTTCAATATCATGAAATAATACAATACCGTTTTTCGCGACTTTCGGTAGCCATGTATTATAATCGTGAGAAACAGCTTCATACGTATGATAGCCATCAATATGCAAAAGATTTATCGTTTCATCTTGAAACCGGTCTACAGCATCATCAAAAGTAGATCGAATTAAATTTCCTATATTAAGGTAGTTATCACTCACTACTTTTTCTACTATTTGAAAAACTCCTTCTCCATATGGACCTGTATGCCCATCTCCAGCCCAAGTATCTACTGCAAAGCATTTAGTCGATAACCCTCCATCTTTTACTCCTTGACAAAAACTGAAGAAAGAAGCACCTAGATGTGTACCTAACTCAACTAAAGTTTCTGGTTTTTCAAATCGTACTAAGTCATATGCAAAATCTAAATGTCCACTCCACGCAGATTGTGACCGAATAATAGGACTAAATGTTTCAAATTCAAATGATGGTTTATGAGTAACCCAGTTCATCGCATAACTCCTTCTGCACATATTTTTAACAAACCAAATTACTCTTATCTTTATTTTTTTATCGCCTTGATTATGATTCTATTTCATGAAAATATGAAGAATTTATTCTTTTCTATTAAGGTAAAGCATCATATACATATGGGTCAGTTGGCTTATTAATTTTCTCGATTTTGTTTACTTTTACAAGTGGAAAGACTGTTCCTTTATATGTCGTTTCATCTAATAATCCTGTTATTTTCACCCATGTTTCTTCTGGAGTTTTTTCAAGATTTTTCCCGGTAACAATCATCCCCCAGACTGATGCATCCGCAATACAACAAGTTATACCATATCGAGCCACTACTGCTTTATTACCCGTCACATCTTTATCCTTATATATAAACCCTAAGAATGTAATTTCTTTCCCTTTAAACCAATTAACATTTTGACCAATTACATTCATTGTTTGAACATAGTCCTTATCCTTTACTTGTAGTTTACGCTGTCCTAACATACTTTTTACTACTTGCTCTTCCGTTTTATAAGTCGTTGATAAATTTGATGTTTCTTCTGGATCAACGGATACTTCTCGCCCATCAAACTTAACCTGTTCCCCCTCTTTTTCGTTCCTTTCTAGACTCCTCGCCTGTACACTTTGATTCATACCCCTTTTTCCTGCTAAACTTCCATCAATTGTTACACTTCCAAAGAGAAAAGCACTAACTATCGGAACGACAAATAAAACATATACAAAGAAACTTTTTATCCCTGATTTTGATGTTGTATGATGTTTACAACAATTACAATCATGCTGTTTTTCTCTTCCATCTCCCAAAACTTGCACATTACCAACAATTAAAATTACTACAAAAGCTATATACGTAAATTTGATCATTTTTGGAGCGATAAAATTATAAATATTCCCTGTTACAAGTAGCTTAAATAAGAGCATTGCTAAACCAATTAAAATAATGCCACGTATATAGCGATGATACGCCTTCTGCTCCTCTTTCTCCATTCTTTCTCACCTCCTATAACATTATGATTTGCAGGATGGTATACACAGATGCAATGACAATTCCTATCAAAAAGAATACAAATCTCTTTTGAAAATATGCAAATAGCATTAACGTATTTTTCATATCAAGCATAGGCCCAAATACAAGAAATGCGAGAAGTGCCTTTACCGAGAAAACATGTCCAAAAGATGCCGCTATAAAAGCATCGGCTGCAGAGCAAATTGATAAAACATAACCAAATCCCATCATAATAAAGGGGGCAATTACTTCGTTATGTGCTACTGCATCCAGTACATTCCGATCAAAAAACGTTTGAAATACACTTGCTAAAAAAGCACCAATCAATAAATACTTACCAGTATCAAAAAACTCATCTACAATATGATTCATAACATCTTTCCAACTCTTTTTATTGCTTGTTTGAACTGAAACCTCTACGTCTTTTAAAACATTTCTTTCGCGATAGCAATAATACACAATTAGACCTATGAATAGAGCAACTAAAATTGTTATCCCAAAGCGTGCATATACAACGTAATCATTTTTTTGAAACGCATATACAGTAGATAAAAGAACAACTGGATTCATAATGGGTGCACTCAGTAAAATAACAATGCCTACATGAAGTGGTAACCCCTTTTGAATGAGCCTTCTTACAATTGGTATAATGACACATTCACACATTGGAAAAAGAACTCCCACAAATACTGCCGGAATCATTGCAACAATCGGAGATTTCGGCATTACTTTTTGAATCATATCTTCCGTCACAAACACTTGAATACATGAAGAAACAATTACCCCTAATAAAATAAAGGGTATTGCTTCAAAAATGATACTTAAAAATACTGTATTCACATTCAACCATTCCTGTGGCATATTTTTGTGCAAATTTGCTAGACTTGTAAAATCTACAAAAAATAATAAAAAGAGAAACATAGCGATAAGAGCTATGCCTACTAATTCTTTTGAAACTCTATTAAAGACCAAGCTTCTCGCCTCCATTTTATTTATATGTAAACATGTGCTTGTCCAAATGCTCCATACTACAGCACAAATTTTATAGTCTATTCCTATTCTTAAATCGTAATCATTATGATTTATTCTTGCTTTTTCTTTTCCCATCGTTTAACATAAAACGTAATCATTACGATTTAAAGGAGAGATCATTTCATGAAAAAAGTACCTATCACTGTATTGAGTGGTTTTTTAGGATCCGGAAAAACTACCTTACTACATCACATTTTGACTAATAAGAATAACTTAAAAGTAGCTGTCATCGTTAATGACATGAGCGAAGTAAACATTGATGCATCTCTTATAAAAAAGGGTGGTTTTTCACGTACGGAGGAAAAACTAGTAGAAATTCAAAATGGCTGTATTTGTTGTACACTACGAGAAGATTTAATGATAGAAGTGAATCGTCTTGTTGAAAATGGTGATATTGACTATATTATTATTGAATCTTCTGGTATAAGTGAGCCTATTCCAGTTGCTCAAACATTTACTTATACAGACGAAGTTCTTAACATTGATTTAACGAAAAATTGTCGCCTCGATACGATGGTTACAGTTGTAGATGCAAATAGGTTTTGGGATGATTTTGCAGACGGAGAAAGTTTATTAGACCGAAAACAAGCAATCGATGAGAATGATACCCGGGAAGTTATTGATTTATTAATAGATCAAATTGAGTTTGCAAACGTAATTATTCTTAATAAAATAGATTTGCTAGAAAAAGAAGATGTGATAGAGCTTCATCATTTACTAAAAAAATTAAATCCTAATGCAAAAATTCTTGAAGCTTCGTTTAGCAAAGTACCATTACAAGAAATTTTAAACACAAATCTATTTAATTATGAAGAAGCTAGTCAATCGGCCGGCTGGATACAAGAATTAAATAGTGAACATCATACACCGGAAACGGAAGAATACGGTATCAATTCCTTTGTTTACCGTCGCAAATATCCTTTCCATCCCGAGCGCCTTATGAATTGGCTAGAAAAATGGCCTTTAGATGTTGTAAGAGCGAAAGGATTCTTCTGGCTCGCATCTCGTAATAATATGATAGGGCTTCTATCTCAAGCAGGTTCCTCTATTACAATTCAAGGAGCCGGTGAATGGATAGCCGCATTACCTGAAACTGAAAGAAATCAAATGATTGCAGAAGAACCTGAAGTATTAAAAAACTGGGACGAGCGATATGGAGATCGAATAACTGAGCTCGTATTTATCGGTATTGATATGAATCGTTCTGTGATTGAACAATCATTAGATGATTGTCTATTAACAGAAAAGGAAATGGAACAAAAGTGGAATACATTTATTGATCCTATTCCGGCTTTTACTTATACTTCATAATAATTAATAAAAAGGCTTCAGTAGAATGAAGCCTTTTTATTTTATAGCACTCTTATTTAATAAGTTTGCTTTAATTATAAATACAACTGTACCTAAAACAATTAATATAGCATATATGATACCAACTACATCACCTATTTTTTCTAAGCCAAGCGGTAATATTATAGTAGCAACTCCGACTATATAAGAAAATGCTCCTGAAAGCTTCGCTAATTTATTTTTATCTCCAACAAACGTTTCTTCTTGATATCCTGCTAACAAAAACAACCTCTTTTTCACATGTATTTGATACACTAAAAAAATGATAAGTAACCCAACAAATAAACAAACTAAAAATCCTGCTAACATATACTCCCCCTCCTCTACAATATTTTACTATACACAAAAAACAAATTAGAAATTTCAGTTTATTAACGAGTCATTCTGTGATATATTGCATATTGTATTCAATTTATATTTTTAGAAAGGAGAATTTTAGATCATATGGATTCAAATCGATTAAAAGGAATTATAATGGTCATAATCGGTGCTTGTTTATGGGGCTTGTCTGGTACAGCTGCACAACAACTTTTTCAATATGACAATGTTTCAACCGAATGGTTAGTTACAATCCGTTTACTTATATCTGGAATTATTTTGCTCATTATTTCCTCATTCGGAACGAGAAAAAAAGAGATATTTGGCATTTGGAAAAAAAAATCTGATGCTATTAAAATGATTTTGTTTGGTCTATTCGGTATGCTTGCTGTACAGTATACGTATTTCGCTTCAATTAAAGAAGGAAATGCTGCCGTGGCAACATTATTACAATATTTAGCTCCTATATTCATCACTGTATACTTACTTTTCAAATGGAACGTTCGTCCATCAAAAATTGATTTCATTTCAATTACCCTTTCATTAGTAGGCACTTTTCTCTTACTAACAAACGGGTCTGTTCATAACTTGGCTGTTTCTACACCAGCTATTATTTGGGGTGTTTTATCTGGATTATCTCTCGCTTTTTATAGTTTATATTCAAAGGAATTGTTAGAAAAATGGTCTTCCTCCGTTATCGTTGGATGGGGCATGATTATTGGGGGTATTGGTGTAACGATTGTACACTTTATTTCTACAAACGAATTCATTTTATTATCAACTATGAAATATGTAAAACTAAGTACCCTACCGCTCATCACATTTGTCGTCATTTTCGGGACACTTATTGCCTTTTATTTATACTTAGACAGCATAAGATACCTGACTCCGAAAGAAACAACATTATTTGGTTGCACAGAACCACTCGCAGCTATTATTTCTTCTGTACTTATATTGCACGTGCCATTTCAATCTTTTCAGTTATTAGGCGCTTTTTGTGTCATTGTAATGGTGCTCATCTTAAGCCAAAAGCCGGATGAAGGGAAAGAAAAATTAAAGCTTGTTCATGCAAAAAAGGAAAATATACAATGAAAGGATTGAATTCACTATGCCTGTCCCTCAAAATTATAAAAAACCAGGAAGAATTTCAGCAAAATCACTCGTTTTAAATCAACTACAAAATTGGATTATTGAAGGTGTACTGAAGCCCAATGAAAAAATTAATGATGGGGAATTGGCTGAGGCACTAGGAGTAAGCAGAACACCTGTAAGGGAAGCACTTCAAATATTAGAGCTTTCTGGATTAGTGGAAATGGTACCAGGGCAAAAAACGAAAATTGCTCCTATTAAGTTAGACGACGTATCTATCATTTATGAAACGATGGCTGGTCTTCACTCTATTATAGGAAAGCAAGCTCTTCAAAACATTACAGACGCTGATATTCAACTACTTTCTGAAATAAATGATCATTTTCAGCACTCTATAGAGAAAAAAAACGCAAAACAAGCTTTAGAATTAGATATACAATTCCACAATACAATTTCTTCTATTGCTAAAAATCAATATATTGAACCCTTTCTAGAAAATATGCAACTTCACGTTTTACGTCTTGAATATTTGTTTTTCCAAAACTTTGTTCCAGCAAGTCAATCTATTGAAGAACATCACTCTATCATTCAAGCATTACAGAAGCAGGACGAAAAACAAATGGAACAAATAATGACCCAAAACTGGCTCCGTCCCATGAAAGAAATACAAAAAATAATTTCTACGAAGTAAAAAAAGAGCTGGTTACACAAAATCGTAACCAGCTCTCCTTTTACTAATCTATATAGCTACGCCTGAATATTCGCATAATCTTCCATATCTTCGTACTCTTTTTCCAATTCCTCTAAAGACAGCTCGTATAATTGTCGGTCGCGAATCTTAAACACACCTGCTCCAATTAACTCATCAATTAAATGCCTCTTACGATTTTCAACAGCAAAACGGAGTTGACTACTCATCTTTTAAAAAACTCCTTTCTACAATCATTGAAAATGATAATCTCTATCAATTACCACTTTTGATTATAAAAGATGACTCTTTATAAGTAAAGTAATTTCATGAAATATTTACCTTGCAAAGTATTTGTGGCCACATTATATATATGTATGCCGTGCGAAAAATGTTATGACACTTTTTCTTATCCTTTTTCTTTCATACTTTGCAAGTTGTCTCATCATGGTGAAATTCACCATCTATTTCTACTTGAATGGTGACATGTTCTACATGAAACTTCTCCTTTAATACATCCGTAGCCTCTTTTAAAACACTTTGCGTTTCATTACCTTTAATAATCAAGTGGCAAGTTAATACTTGAAAATCCGATGTGACAGACCATATGTGCAAATCATGAACTTCTTTTACAATCGGAATATTTAATAATGTACTTTTTACCTCTTCAACATTTATGTGCTGTGGTGCACCTTCCATTAATATATGAACCGTATCACGTGTTACACGCCATCCACTAATAATGACTAAAATAGACACAAGAATACTAGCAATCGCATCTGCAGCAGTCCATCCGAAAAATTTAATAAGTAACGCAGCAATAATCGCTCCGACGGAACCCAATAGATCGCCTAGTACGTGCAGGAAAGCACTTCTTAAATTCAAATTACCTTTCACATCTCCGCCTCTCATTAATATCCAAGCTGATAAAATATTAATAAGCAGACCAAGGACTGCAATAATGAGCATCCCATTACTAGCAATCTCAACTGGTTCTTTAAAACGACGGATTGCTTCAATAAAAATGTATACCGAAATGACAATTAGAACGACACCGTTACATAATGCTGCTAACATTTCGACTCGCTTATATCCATATGTTTTCACAGTTGTTGCTGTTTTTTCTCCGAGCTTAAACGCAAGTAAACTTAAAGCTAAAGATACTGCATCACTTAGCATATGCCCCGCGTCAGATAGTAGTGCTAAGCTATTTGTTACAAATCCACCAACAACTTCTGCAATCATAAAACTTGTTGTTAGTAAGAAGGCAATTAGTAACGCCTTTTTATTTTTTGAATGACCATGATCATGCGAATGTCCCATACTTATACTCCTTTAAGTACAATATCTGTATGTTAGTATGAAACAAACTCCCCATCTTTATCCCGAATTGACTGATTGTAAACGCCCGCTTCCTCTGTATACACACTTCGCTACTTTTTAAACAATCCCTTTTTCTCAAATAAAACAAGACTACTTCTTTTTTATTTTCATATTGTTTACTAATGAAAGATTTTTTAAGGAGGTTACTTAAATGAAACGTTTATTTCTCTGTATGGAACGTGAACTTGTTGTAGTGAAAGAACAATATGATAACTATGAAACGACTTATCACTTACAAAATATGCAACCTACCTGTATCGCTGTTGATCCGCTCCACCCAAACCGTGTATATTGCGGAACATTTGGACGAGGTTTATGGTTAAGCGATGATGGTGGGGATTCTTGGCGACCAATTGGGGATTCCTATCGTTACTTTGATTTTCCTAAAGAAGATGGTATTTTGTACTCCTCTATCACTTCCATAACAATAAGCTCAAATGAACAAGCGAACGGATATGGGGTCGTTTATGTCGGCACAGAACCGAGTGCTTTATTTCGCTCTGAAAATGGTGGTGAAACGTGGACTGAACTTAAAAATATGAAATCATTATTATCTTCTTATACGTGGGCTTTCCCGCCTAGACCTTTTACCCATCACGTACGCTGGATTACAGTTGATCCAAACAACCCTAATACAATACACGTTTCAATCGAAGCTGGTGCTGTTATTCAAAGTAATGATAAAGGGCATACATGGATTGATAAAAAATTCGGTGCTCCTATCGATGCTCATCAATTACTTATGCACCCTGAAGCACCAAATCGTCTTTATGCATCATGTGGTGACGGATTTATGGGCGGACCTGATCGTGCTTATCTTGAAAGTTATAACAATGGAAACAGCTGGATCTCATGTAGTGAAGGACTTGAACATCATTATTTATACAGCATGGCAATTGATCCAGCTGATTGTAATACGATTCTAGTTTCTGCCGCGCCAAGTGCTGATCTGGCTCATCACCGTATCCCTTATGAATCTTATATTTATCGAAAAACGAAAGATACTCCGTTCCAGCAAGTACAACAAGGACTACCATCTGCAATCGGTACAGTCATTTCGATGTTTGCGACAAACAAGGCTGAACCACATACGTTTTACACGTTAAATAACAATGGCGTCTTTCAATCCAATGATAGCGGCGAATCGTGGGAACAACTAAATATTCCGTGGAAAGATGAATATAAAACGCAGCATCCGCATGCATTGCTCGTTACTAGTTCTTAACGAAAAAAAGACTGCCTAAATGGTTTTAGGCAGTCTCTCTTTTATTTCTTTAAATCAATGACAATATCATCTAACACAATATCTTTACTCTTCGCTTCTTTTTTCAGCACTTCTATTTTCTTCTCTTTCCCATTCACATACTCTACTCCACCATGATTTTCAGGTGTATGTACTCGCAAGTGCACGCGAGGTGTAACGATAAGCTTTGTTGCATTTTCGTTTAGTTTTTGGAAGGTGGCACTCCAATGGATATTGTAAGGATCGTTGCCACTTCCCCCATTTCCTTCACCCGAATAAATATTCCCTAAATCATCCTTAACCGTCAATTCAACATTTACACTATCCCATTCTTTCCTCGCGCCCTTAGAAACCTCTTGATTGTAATAAAGAATAAATGAAACTGGCGATATTGCGACCTTTTCCATATTTGCTTTTATACCTTCTTTTTCCGAACTCCCACCAATTGTTCTCTCTTTACTATCCACTGATTTTACAGTTAAGGCGAAATTCCAATTACCTTGTATTGATTTTTTCCTATCTGGCATCTCTATTCTCTCTATATTCCATCTAAAGTTTACTTTGTCCTTTTTATTGCTATCATGATGCGTCGTTGTTACCATACCTACATACTTTTTTTCATTAACTTTAGTCATTTTACCACTGCCTGAACTACCATGAGCGTCCATTATATCCAATCCACCTAATATGATAGGATCCTCCCCTAAGTCCTGCTCACTTTCCAGTGAATACGTTATAGATAATGTTCTGCCATCAGAAATTACATCATTAATTGTAACTTTAACTCCATTACTCTCTCTCGTCATATTCAACTCAGTCGAAAATTCTTTATAATTTTCATATAACCCTGTTCTACCATTATCTAAAAATCGGAATATGTCACCTACAATTGGCAATCCCCCCGCATATGTAGGAAATCCGATACCGAGTGTTGCAACTGATAATCCTACTAAAATAGATGCAGCAGCGACACCTTTTTTCCAACTTTTCATCTTTTTCTTCGTACGTATAGATTGTTTTACATTTCGTTTTACTTTTTCCTTTTCAATTTCAGAAGCCTCAATTTCTTCTAGTTCTTTTTCATCTATATCAATATCATTTAATAGTTCATAAATGTCTTTCATATCGCACTACCTCCAAAACTAATATTCGTAGCATTTTGTTGTAGTTTCTTTTTCCCCCGATACACTCGATTATCAATTGCTGCCCGAGTTAATCCTAACTTGTCACCTATTTCCTCTGTCTTCATACCAAGTAAATATTTCATAATGAACACCTTTTGGTCTAGCGGTTCTAATTGATTAATGAGCTTCAATAATTCTTCCCTATCTTCCATAACGATTAATTCGTCTTCTGCTGATTTTTCTGTACTGATATGAAACTCATCTGAAATGATTTCTACTGTTTTAGTCGATTTCCGGTAATAATCAATTGCTTTAAACTTCGCAATCGCTGCAATCCACTTTTTAAAATCGCTCGGCTCTCCATGAAATTTATTTGCGTTATTCCAAATGGAAAGAAATATATCGTTTATACATTCCTCTATGAGTCCATCATTTTGAATTGGAAGTAGAACTTTATGCGTGATTCCCTTTATGAGTGGTAAGTATGTATCGACAACAAATTCTAACGCGTCTTCTTTTTGCCGTTGTAATCTTTTTATAAAATTTTTCTCATTTGATTTCATGTAGCGATTCCCCTTATTGTTTTGTAAAAGCTCTTACACCCTATATAACGTCTGAGAAAATTTTTTCTCTCATCTTTTTTATTTTTTGTATGTAATGGAATACTTTTCCTTAGCCATTGTCTCACATAACTATGCGTTCAAAGAAAATTTTCTCAAGTCTACAATTTGGTTCATGTAGTACACTATTTATATAGTCATTCTTTAACTTGGTGTATATTTTATTTCGTTAATCTACTATTTTAAATTAGGAGATGAGATATGTATGTGTGGAATTACAGGTTGGGTAGATTGGAAAGAAGACCTTTCAAATCAACATGTTATTTTAAAAAAGATGGCAAATAGTATTCAGCATCGTGGTCCGGATGCTGAAGGATTTTGGTTTTCACCTCGCGCAGCTTTTGCACACCGCCGATTAATCGTAATAGATCCTAAAGGAGGAACGCAGCCAAAAACATTTCGTGCTGGTGATTATACGTATGCTCTTACTTATAATGGAGAAATTTATAATTTCCGTGAACTTAAAGAACAGCTTCAAAAATGTGGGCATGCATTTGAAACCCATTCAGATACAGAAGTATTACTGCATGCTTATTTAGAGTGGAAAGAAGACTGCGTACGACATTTAAACGGAATTTTCGCTTTTGCCTTATGGGATGATCAGAAGCAACAATTGTTTTTAGCACGAGATCATTTAGGTGTAAAACCACTCTTTTTTACAGAAAGAAATGGCAGTATTATTTTCGGCTCTGAAATTAAAGCATTACTAGCGCATCCATCTGTCCCTGCTGAAATTGATGCGGATGGAATAAATGAAGTATTTGGATTAGGCTTATTTCGCACTCCAGGATGTGGCGTCTTTAAAAATATTCAAGAAGTACGTGCTGGACATTCTATAACATTTACACGTCATAAAAAAGTAGTTACGAAGTATTGGAATTTAGAAAGTAAGTTCCATACAGACTCTATAGAAGATACATCTTCGCATATTTTATCTATTTTACAAGATACAGTAAAAAGACAATTAATTGCCGATGTTCCTCTCGTTTGTATGTTATCAGGCGGATTAGACTCTAGCGGTATTACTGCACTTGCGGGTAAAGAATTTGCTGCTGAAAATAAAACACTTCATACGTATTCTGTTGACTTTGTAAATAGCGCAAAAGATTTCGAACTGACATTTGCTCGAACTGGTCTAGATGCCCCTTGGGTAAAACGTGTTTCTGAACATGTAGGAACATCGCATCATGACATTATTGTGAATGCTGAAGAATTAGCAAATCACTTATTCGTTCCCCTTCATGCAAAAGATTTACCGAGTGCTGGTGAAATGGAAACTTCACTATATTTACTATTTTGCGAAATGAAAAAAGATGCGACCGTAGCTTTATCCGGCGAATCGGCTGATGAAGTATTCGGTGGATATCCTTGGTTTCATCAAGAAGAACTACTATATGTAGATAAGTTTCCTTGGCTAACAAATTGGAAAAATACATCTCCTCTTCTACTAAATGAAGTAAGTAACCAATGTAATCTAGAAGACTATATTGATACACGATTCCAAGAGGCGATACTTGAAGTACCTACTCTTGAAGGCGAAAGTAAAAAATCCGCGAAACAACGTCAAATGTTTTATTTATTTTTAACAAGATTCCTTCCTTTCTTACTTGACCGTAAAGATCGCATGAGTATGGCTGTTGGATTTGAAGTTCGTGTACCGTTTTGTGATTATAGATTAGTTGAATATTTATGGAATGTTCCTTTCAACATAAAAAGTATTGATAATATTGAAAAAGGCATTTTACGTAGAGCACTACAACCAGCTTTACCTGACGATGTACGCAATAGAAGAAAAAGCGCTTATCCAACTTCACAAGATCCACTCTACTTACAAACAATCCGTAATTTAACACTTGATATGTGTAACAATAAAAACAATCCTATTTTCTCACTTATTAACCATTCCATCTTACTTTCAATTGCTGATCAAAGTAATAAAGAGATTAACAATTTTGAGGCAAGAAGTGCCATGGAGTATATGCTACAAGTAAATGAATGGTTAAAAACATATCACATCCATATTGCTTAACAAAAAGGAGTTCAAGGATAAAAACCTTGAACTCCTTTTATATTAATTAGCACATTGTTTATTATCAGTATCAATAGACCATCCAATAATCGTGGCACAATCTCTACCTTTCCACTGCAGTACATTTGTTAATACTGGCTCAATCTGCAAGCTATTTCCGTCATGTAATATTTCTACTAAAGATTGCTCATCATCAAACCTTCGTTTATCACACTCTAAAATACCGTCCGTTGCCATTACAATGTGATTCATTCCTTTTTCTAATCCTCTTACACCTGACGTAAAGCAAGGTGTATTTGCTGCAAAAATATTTTTCCTGCCAATATATTCGTAATTCTTCCGTTTATTTAATCGTCCTTTTCCATTTTTCGTTTTCTCAGAATGGAATAAATACGCGAAACAATCACCAACTGATAACCAATATAAAAATTCCCCTTTTCGTAAACAAATTAAGCAAGCGAGTTCCTCATCATCTTGATCACACTTTTTAATAAATAACTCATCTGTAAATAACGCTAATAAGTACATATGTGTATGATGGAAAGCTAAATGTATTGGATATGAGAATAACTCTTTTAGTTTTTCTTTTCTTTCCGAAATCGCTTCTATTATATAATCTATATTTTTTGTTTTGTGATGTGTATCAAAAATCATAACAAATTCAAATTGTAATTCAGGATCCCACCAAGCCAGCACCGCATCTCCTCGTTCATATGCATCACTCTCTTGATTTCCCCCATATACGCCGACTGAAAGAGGACCACATTTTTCAACATGTATTTCATCTACATACATCTGTTCATGACTAATCCATTTGAATGTATTCACAGCTATCATCCTCTCTCTTGCTAAATGTATACCTTTACACATAGATTACCTTATATTTCAATAAAAATAAACTTTTTCAACATTTTTTATCCAAATAAAAGGATTTTATTTCTAAAACAACGAATATATCTTACTATACGATATAAAAAAGGGGATTTATTATTATGAACAACATTAATCAACATTGGGAGAGCATTTATTATCACTTACGATACGAATACGAGGACAACCTTTCCCACCAAGCAATTCGTATTTTACAAATCGTTTCTCGTGAGAAAGATATAACAATTGGAAAAGTCGCTACTGAACTTAGTCTTTCTCATAACACAGCGTCTGAACATATAAAACGCCTTATTCAAAAGGGTTTCATCGTTAAAGAGAGAAATAAAAAAGATGAAAGAGTGGTAAACCTTACATTAACAATTGAAGGAATTGAAGTATTAGAAAAACATACTTTACTAGATAAAGAAAAGATAAAAATATTAGAATTACAGTTATCAAAAGAAGAACAACAATTAATTGAAAAAGCATTTTCGTTATTAGCGAAGGAGGCAAAATATGCATTTCCTCGTTAAAGTAATCGTTTCGGCACTTATTATCGGCATTATCACTGAAGTCGCTAAACATTACAGTACGATAGGTGGCTTTATTGCTGCCCTTCCTCTCGTGAGTTTACTTAGTTTATTTTGGATTTCATTCGAAGGCGGAAATAAACAAGAATTGAGTCAATTTGCTTTAGGGGTATTATATGGATTCCCCGCATCAGCACTACTATTATTTATTGTCTATATTGGTTTAAAAAATTCATTTACACTTAGTACATCTGTCCTACTTGGTATAGGTGTTTGGTGTATCGTTTTTGCTTGTCAAAAATTATTTCAAGCTTAGGAGGAATTAACATTCATAAATTTGTAGAAATAATGGGGCAAAATATAGAAGTACATATAAAAGGAGATGGTAAACAAACTGTAGTCATTCAAACTGGAATGACTTGCTCATTTTATGATTGGTTTCCTATTATAGAAAAGCTTTCAGAGCACTTTACAGTTGTTTCATACCATCGCCCAGGTTACGGAAAAAGTGATTTAGGCAATCAGCCGCGTACAATAAGGCAAGTTACAAAAGAGCTACATATGTTACTAAACAAACTAGCTATTCAAGAACCATTTATTCTAATCGGTCATTCCTATGGAGGATTATGTGCACAACATTTTGCGATGTTACATGAAGATAAGCTGCAAGCACTTATTTTAGTTGATTCTACTTCGATGAACTTACACCGTTTAGATGAACTTCATTTACCAATTTCTGATCAAACTGATTCTGATGATGTTTGGTTTCAAAAATATAATATATATTCCAAAATGGATGTAGACACACTTTATAATGAACTAAAACCTATTCTCACCGATCAATCAAAACAGCAAATTGAATTCTCTACCTCGCCTTCATTATATAAAGCGACAGCTTCTGAACTATCGGAGTGGAAAAACTGTGCTCTCTCACTAAAAGAGCTATGTAAAACATTAGAAATACCATTAATCGTTATCGGTAGAGATCCTCAATATTCTATTACTCAATTGACTAATGGCGGCATGCCAAAAGAGGAAGCAATACAACTTGAAGCAATGTGGCAAGAACTAATTCACGAACAATTACACCTCTCAACTAACAACCAATATATTCTTGCCGAACATGCTAGTCACGGTATAGAAAATGATCGACCAGATATTATTATTGAGGCGATTCATTTCTTACAAATAAAAAAAGGAAGCAACTAAAGCTGCTTCCTTACTTATCTATTCATAATCTTCTTCATCATCGATTTCTTCGTAATATGAACTTCCATTACTTACATATATAGGGCCATTCGCAACATCAATACGTAGTACCCACGCCCATGGCACAGCTAAACGTTTATGTATCGCTCGCCAAAAGCTCATTGATTTTCTTTCGTACTCCTGGAACTCCTGAAGTAACTCTTTGTAGGAGGAACCGTCTAACTGAATATTTGCTTCTAACAAACGAGAATGGGCATAGTACTGTAACTCTAGTTCAGCAGCAATTTCCATTTCTTCTTCCGTTGCCATACCAATAATTGTTCCATCTTCTGGTGCAATTTCATATACGTTTTGAACTTCAATAAGCCCTTCTTTCTCTTTCTCAAACATGTAAACAGCCTCCTTTAACATATATTTTTTATGTTACAAAGTCATACTTCTACAATAACTTCTCTCTTTCCTCTTTTTTTGATAAACTTTTACAAAATATTTAACCGATGACCTGTTTTCTCTATTCTTTCAGCAGAAATGAAACGATTTTTATCAAAATTTAATTTATACACATCAGGCATATGAAGTGTTTTCCAAAACTCAAAATCATATTTCGAATTAAAATAATTCATGAGTAATACCATAATATTTCCATGCGTACCTATTACAATATTCTTACCTTCATATTGTTTTAATATATTTTGCATACATATTACAGCGCGCCTTTGTGCGACATCATTCGATTCTCCGCCTTCGTATGCAAAACTCCAATCTTCCCACACATTCTGCATAGCATCATTAAAATTTGATACTGGCTCTGTGCTCAATAATCTTTCACGCAAATCTTCTTCTGTTTGTATTAATAATTTATATGTATTCGCAATTCCTTGTACAGTTTGGATTGCTCTTTTATACGGGCTAGAAATCACAACCTCAATATGTTTATCTTTTAATAAGCGTGTTACATTCTCTGCATCTAAGTACCCTTTTTCAGATAAAGGTCGCTCCCGTTCTTCTTTTGTATAGGTAGAATGGGCATGGCGAACGAAATATATTGTTGTCATTTATTCATCTCCTTTTTCCGTTTCTACCCAAATTCAATACATTACCATCAAATCCCTTTACCTTTATAATAAGTGCTTTCAAATTTAAATGTTGATTTTCATATTAATAAAAGGGAAACACCCCATATGGTGTTTCCCTCATTTAAAATAGACTACATTCAATTAAATACTTTATCAATTTTATTTCTATCGTATTCTAATATCCAATCATTATATGTATTATAAATATCCCTAATTGTATCAGGAGAGGTAGCTAATACATCACAACCTCTATCATCATAAACGTGAAATATAGTATTCTTGTTAACATTTATAAAATACACCCTATGAAAAATACTCGGTTTTATTCCCATATCTTGATTACAAATTGCTTTTAGCATAGGAATGTATGTAAAGTCAGAGATTTTACATTTCAAAGTATATCTATGTGTTTTATATGCTCCATCTTCATCTTCTTCTGGAAAAACATAAGGGATTGTATTTTTCTGTAACTTAAACAAATCGGACTTCTCTTTGACATACTTAGAAAAGATATTCAATTTCTGTTTGAAAATTTCACCATTTGCATAGTCATTTACATCCACTACAATATAAATATCATCTTTTGTTGAATGTAAAGACTGAAATAAAGTAATCGTCCTTTTATAAACGCCTTCTAAATATAGACAATTTTCATAAATGTTATTACAATCATAGTCCACACCTAATCTAAAACGAATACCAATATCCCAATTATAAAATAGAGGTGGTCTAAGTTCTAAATTCGGAAACGTTTCAAGCATATACTCATTCAACCTCATCTCAATACCTACCTTTAATAGCATGTTGTTTACATAATAAAATTATTTTATTATAATTTATTTCTAAACTCTTCATCTGTTATAGCATCTTGAATAAAATAATTTATATTATTTCTCAGCTTTTGATATACAACTTGATCTTCTATATCGTTAAACATAATTACAACTTCTACTTTATTCCCTTTCTTATCTGTAGTATACAAGCTTTTTGTCAATACGAATGCGGTAGAACCACCTTTTTGCCCCGCAAATTCTAACTTACTATTATTAACTGTTCCTTTGAAAACATTCTCGATTTCTTCTTGCATTAATTTAGGAAAATAATTTCTACTATTTATTTTTTCCATTATACTCATATAATCTTTAGCGTTTGCACTCACTAATCGATCTGACCAAATTCGCTGAAATTCCATATCTACCTTTAATGGAATTTCACGTTTTTTCCATTCTTCTTCATCTTTCATCCATTCATGAATTTGTAACACATGTTTATTATACTCATCCTTTGACATGTTACGTATCATTTCTAATGATTGATTTTCTGGCTTATGAAGCTCTTTTTCTACATACCCTCTCATATATAGTGAAGCTGTATACGAAGAGAACTTATCATGACTAGTAAGCTCTAACTCTTTTATACTTTCATTTACTCTTTCTATTCCAAGCTTATCTAACAAATATGTTGTATTTGCGTTAGAACTATAATGAATCATTCCTTTAGCGACTTCTTCTAAAGCGATTTGTCCATTTTTCACTAATTCTCTCGCTTTGGCATCTTCTAACCAGTTAGGATGTGCTCCACCATCAGTATCTTTAACGTAATATTTTTCTAGCTCGTGCAATGAAATTTGTTCATCACGACTTATTTTTCCTTCTGACACTTGCTTAGCAAATTCAACTGCTATTACGATTTTTGCCGTACTCGCTAATGGCAATTTTTTATTTTCATTTATAGATGTTAATATCTCACCATTTTTTCTAATCAGTAATGAACATGTCTCATCGTCTTTATGTTCTTTTATATAGGTTAATACGTAATCAGAATCTTTTTTTGACAAATAATACTTCATTATGACAAAGAAAGCTATAATTGCTACTATAATCACTCCTGCAACAATTCCTATAATCTTTAATATGTTCACAATATACCTCCTCTAACAAATTTCCTTCTATATCATAATTATACCGAACTAAATTACAAAATTATACAAAACAGAATAACTCTTCCTACACATAAAGAATTATTATTTTATTTCACACTGTATTGCACGAAAAAATCTCATGAATATGTCTAACATTCACATAACAAAAAAACATGCTTTCATGATGAGAGCATGTTTTGTGATATTCTTCACATTGTTTCGTTAAAAAATTATCTTTTTATTTACCATGATGTAACATTAAATCACTAAGTTCTTCTTCAATGTGATTTAATTTCGCAACGCCTTCTTTCCATTTATGAATATAACGTGAAACCCCAACGAAAAACAAAACAATAATTGTGGAAAGAATAATACCATATACGATTGCTACAGTACTCATAGTTACACTTCCTTATAATTAGTAATGTGGTTATTAGTTATATTTTTATTATAAACCTTTTTCTTTTAAAATACTTCAATTTCAACTTTTTGTAACAAAATTGATTTTTCTAATATTTCGTTCGTAAAAATGGCATATTTTTCACAAATTATACAAAACTTCACCATATGTACTATTACCATATGAGTTATATTATTAAATAGAATAAAGGGGATGATTACTATGACGACTTGGTTTATTGTAATGTTAGTTGTATTTGGAGCATTTAAAATTATCGTTTCTAGCCTTCCTAACACTGTTATTGAATCCATTATTAGCAAGTACGAAACACATCCAAAACTTGAAGAAGAGAATGTGACTATTACAATTCACGGAAATAACGTAGAAGGCGAACAGAAATCAAAAATTATTCATGATTTTAACGAAGGTTTATTTTTAGATCGCTATTATGCACCACCCCATAATGAAGGCACTCCTTTAATTATCCATGCAAAACGTGGTAAAAAAGATTTCACATTTTATATTTACAGTCATGAAGAGCATGTTGATGTTGTAAAACAATATAAAAAGAAGGTAGTTGCTTATAGTTTACGCTCTAAAAATCTTCAAAATAGTGATATGTTCGTGTCAGCTGATTTGTATAGTGATAATAAAGTTATTGAATTTTGACTAAAAAAGATAAGAGGCTTACTACATTCTATATGCAGCAAGCCTCTTTAAAGCTGTTTCAAATTATATCCATCTGCTTATGTAATGCTTAAAAAATGAATAATAAAGTTGTTTACTTCTTATTGAACTAACGCCCCCGTTAGTTTAAGTGTAACTCTTCACAATTATTTCATATTATATAGGTAAATAGAAAGATAAATTAGAATTTAGTTTATAGTTATAAAAATAAGTTATTTATATCCTTATAATTCTTCAAAAAGGAGAGTGTATGAAAAAGACTATTGTTTTTGTATTAACGATATTTATATTATTCCCAGGATTCGCAACACAAAGTTATGCGTTGTCAGATTCGAAATCTGAGGCAATACAAGCATTGCTAGATGATGCCCGTCGTACATCAGGTGTGCCTGGAATGTCAATCTCAATACTTGCTGATGGTGAAGTGTTCTACTTTTCTTCTGGGTATGCAGATCTTGAAAAGGGATTGTCTGCAAGTGAAAATACACTCTATGAGTTGGCCTCGGTGAGTAAAGCTTTTACTGGTATGGGGATTTTGCTATTGGAAGAGCAAGGGCTGCTATCAATGACTGACCCTATCCAAAAATATTTACCTTGGTTTACGTTAAAGTATCAAGGTAAACCTGTTGATATGCAAAACCTTACACTAAATAACTTTCTTCACCATACCAGCGGCCTAACAAATATTAGACATACTCAAAATATTCCACAAGGTAATACGCCTGATATGTTGCAAAAGACTGTGGAAACGCTGGCAGATGCAGAATTGGCGTTCTCTCCCGGTGAACAATATAAATATGGAACCGTTAATTATGACGTATTGGGTTTGGTTATTGAGATTGTATCACGACAAAGCTATGAAGACTTTATGAAGGAACAGGTACTTCTACCCTTAGGTCTTCACCAGACGTATGTTTATAAAGAAGATGCTCAAGCCACTGGACAGTTAGCACAGGGCTACCGTTCTTCCTTTTTTATAACAACTCCATTTAACGCTCCGGATTATGCTGGGAATAAACCTGCCGGCTATATCATTTCTAATACAAAAGATATGGCGCGTTGGATGGGCATACAGATGGGTATCGTGCAGGACATACCCGAAATATTTCACAGGGCCATCGAAAAATCACATAGGGGTGATATGTCTGTTTCGGCTGTCAATGATATGTATTATGCGGCAGGTTGGTCGGTAAACGCCGAACAAACGTTTATAGAACACACTGGGGGTAATCCAAATTTTAGTACCAAAGTAGCCATACTGCCAAATGAAAGAACAGCCATCTGCTTACTGAGCAACGGCACAAATACCAATATAAACCTGGTACTAAAAGTTAAAAATATATTAAGCGGCAATCTAACTCAGTCATACGAGATAAGCGGCACACAGCTTTTGGACATCATTTTGTCGTCTACCACAATTATTCTTTGCCTATTAGCCGTTCTGTTATTTTTCTTAGGATTAAGAAAAAGGAAAACGAATGAGCAGCAGCCAATGACAAAAAAGAGAACAATCGTAACAATTATTTTCCTAATCGCTACGATTGCCCAGTGTATAATGTTTTTTGCCTTCGATTGGTCAACGATACTTATTTGGCAAACATATAGTGTTCTTACAGCTTTAATTTCGTCAACATTATTAACAGCAAGCATTACTTGGTTTGTATATACTCACCGATTAGATGCCTCGGTCCGAAAATAAGTATAATGTTAAGTAAATAAATCCTAATTTATCGATATTTTTAATTAAAAAAACAGAAGACACCTCGGTGTCTTCTTTAATGTCATCGACACTTCTCCTAGTTAAACCCACTTGCTATTTCTTCCACTAACCTGCCTCGTTAGTAGAAGAAGGATTTTTAAACAACTATATTATTTTTTAAATGACTTTATTGTAAATTAAACAACTTTATTATCTCTGTACATGATTTAGCTTAATACTCATATATAAAAAGGAATCCATGGCATATGTATTCCTTTTTACTATTTACTGAAAAATAAGCTCTGTCTTTAAACTATCTTTCGGTAACAACCAGCCTTTTTTCTCTAAACTCGCCATTAATAATTCCCTTTTTTTTGTCGCAATACTTTCTTCATTTGTTTTAAATGACACTTCTATTACGAAGTCATCTTCTAATTTCCCAGTATTACTTAATGGCCAAATTTCAATATTTGCTTTTATGTTTTCAAACTCTCCTGTATATCGCTTCATTAATACAGGACCGTAAATACGGGAATTCTTTAACATCTCTTCTCCCCAATTTGTATACAACCATTTGTTCATTTTCCCTGGTAATTTTTCTATTAACATGTTTTGAGCAGCTTGTTCATTTGGTAAATCAAGTATCCCATATCCTTTAGCACTGTAACTTTTCTTATTTGAAATGCTTAATGTTTTCTTCTCAAATCCCCAATCTATTTCCGCCTCATAACTATCCGTATTACTATCGAATCCTTCTTTTTTAGCTACTTCTAGTGCATCTTGAATTACACCATTTTGAATAGGATATCTTTTTTTATATGTTAGTTCAAAATCTTTACTAAATTCTTTCTTTCGAATTCTAGCAAACCAACCTTCATCACTTAAACTTTTATTTGCAGTATCTAAAAATTGCACTTGTATTCTTTCATATTTTGTACCAGCCTGGAAATGTTCTAGCACCTCTTGCTTCATCTCTTTGTTATAACCTAATACTTGTTCTGGCTTTAATAATAACTTCACTTCAAAACTAGGTTTCATTGGACTAGCAGTAAACCCTTCCTTAACGTTATAAAGGAAACAACAAAAGAAAATGCTTACGAATACAAATACTTTTTTCATATACCTATCCCCTTTGTATTTTAAATGACTTCTATACGTTCCATTGCAAGTGAATATACATTTTCATATCCTGCTGTACTTAGCTTTTGTTGTAATCGATCTGTATCCTCTTTCAAAGCGTGCACTAGCACCGTATGTTCTGGTAATAATGTATTTAACATCTCTTTAACGTCTCTTATACTTTGATGAACTTTATACGCAACTCGATTCACCCTACATGTACTCCTTACAGGTTCTTTCATAACTTTTTCTGCAAAACTCCCTTTCGCAATATGCCCAGTAAAAATAACGGCATTCCGTTTTTCATTCCGAAGTTGTTCATAATATAACTGCGCTCGTTTCGTTTGCATATTCGCATCACTCATTACAACTATTCCGTAACTATTTTGCATACTAATATCATTATCCATCACTATTATGTTTCTTTTTAAACTCTCCATAATCCATTTAAATTCTTCATTATTTTTTATCCAATCTTTATATACGAACATCTCTTCAAATCCAGCCAAGATTTCTTTATCTACTATAAGCGGAAATTCTTTATATCGTTCATATAAATACAATACTATATCTTGCGCCCTACCAAGTTGTGGCAGCGGTAATAATGCTATTCCTTTATTTTGCATAACTCGTTCAATTTCTGCACATAGATCGTCTAATCTTTCATTTTGCGAAACATCATCTGTGTGATAAGCGGCATCCACAATTGCGACTTTTATATTATGGCCCAATTTCTCAGGTAAATTAGCTCGTAGTATATTAGACTCTGCTGAATAGTCGCCTGAATAAAATACGTATGTATTACACATATCAACTAAAAACCAAACAGCTCCCAATACATGCCCACTATATCCCCATTGAAACCGCAATGTAGGAGTAATTTGTACCCATTCATTTGGATTACTAATCTCATCAATACATACATAATTTAAATCTTTTATGTGTTGGTCGCTATAAGGTAAATCCCACCCTTGCATCACATTATAGTTTCTCCATTTTTCATAATATAACGGCAGTTGCTCCTTCGTATAACGAGTCGTCCAAATTTTTTTCTTATAGCCATACTTCGCTAATAAAGGTAAACCCATCGTATGATCTTCATGGATATGTGATAAAAATACCGCATCTAAAAATGGAACAGCTTCTCTCTCTATTTTTGGATAACTATCCTCATAAGATCGATTAATACCACAATCAAATACTATTTTCACCTCTGTATTTTTTACAAAATAGCAGGAGCGACCGTACTCTCCTGCTCCTCCCCACACTTCCACTCTCATCATGCTACCCCTTTTCGCTTTTGCTCCATATGTTGCAGCAGTAATAAGCACATTGTTGTAAGTCCAACAGAAACAACGGCCATCGCCATGCCTATAGATACTTCACCCTGTTCAAATTGAGCAAAAATAAACGTTGCTGACGTTTCTACTGATGGAGGTAATACGAGAAGCGATGCTACTAACTCTCTTATCGAAATTGTAAATGTCATCGCCCATCCAGCAAGAATACCCGGGATAATAAGAGGCAATATTATTTTTCTAAAAATATAAATATAATTTCCAGAAAAAACACTTCCTGCCTGCATGAGAGAATCATCAATTTGTCCCAGTGATGATTTTACATATTGCACCGTGTAAGGTAAAAACAGAACAACATACGTTACGATAACCATGATTGGTGTATTGTAAATTGACAGGGGCATATATGGTGAATTCCAAAATAGAATAAGACCTACAACCATAACGATTCCTGGTACCATATTCGGTAACATACCGCACATATCAAGCCATTTTTCAGAGGTTTTTTTCCCCTTTCGAATCATAAGTGCCAAAAAGACTCCAATCATTACCGCGATAATCGCTGTTACGAGTGAAAAAAGAAAACTATTCCATAAAGCCTCTAATCCCGGAGATCCTATTGTAAACAATGCCTCATAATGGCTTGTTGTAAAGTTATTTACATGTAAACCGCCGCCTCTTAATTTTGACAAAGAAGCAATAAGTATAGAAAAGTATGGAATTCCAATTGATACGATTAATAAACCAATTACATACATCCATGCTACAACGCGCGTAAATATAGACAAAGTATATCTTTTAGATTTCACACCTTTTCCACTAACCATTGCATATGAATACTTTCGATTCAATACATTTTGCATATACCAAATAAGCATACAAGCACTAAGTAATAAAGAAGATAATGCTGTTGCACTACTAAAATCAATTGGCCAACTCGAAATAAATTTATGGATTTCTGATGTTAACACGTGGAATCCTATTCTACGTCCAAATGTAGCCGGTGTTCCAAATTCAGCAATCGTCTTTACGAAAATGAGTAAAGCACCCATTACATAACTTGATACTAATAACGGCAATATTATTTTTCTTAAACGATAGAAAAAACTTCCGCCATGAACTGCTGCAGCTTCTTCTTTACTACTCCCAATCTGAAGTAACGTGTTTTTCAGCATGAAATAAAGGAATGGGAATAAATGCAGACTCATAATTAAGACCATACCTCCTAAACTAAAAAACGATGATGAAACTGTCTTTAGCATCGGAAAAAATTGTTCGAAATAGCCGTTAGGTTGCATGAACAAAATCCAGCCCATTGATCCAATATACGGCGGTGTCATAAATGGAATCATAAAAACAATATCTAACTTACTATACTTTCCTACATCTGTTTTGCTCATAATAAACGCCAATGGAAATGCAAATATTGTAGCTCCTATTACAACGAGTACACCTAGAAGCAGCGAATTCAGAAAAATCCCAGCTAATTCACCACTCTGTATCACTTCAAAAGGCTTTAAAAAGTTCCAACTGCTATTTTCATATATACTAGAAAATAAAATAAGAAAAAGGGGAATGACGATTAACATCGCCACAAGCAATAACGCTACCGTCATTCCAACTTGTCTTACTGATACGAATCGATTTACCATGGAATCACCATCTTATTGAAATACTTTCTTAAATTGTTTTCCTATTTCATCTTGCTCTTTCTCAACTGTTTTCCAATCAATATTTAATACTGGAATCTCTTCTACATTTGGTCTATTTTCAGCTTTTATATCTGTTCTACCAGGCAATAAATACGCTTTAGAAACTTGTTTTTGTACATCATCGGATAATAAATAATCAATAAACTCTTTTGCGCCTTCTACATTTTTACTATCCTTCATAATCCCCGCTGCGCGTGGACTAATAACTGTTCCGCTTTTTGGATATACGATATCAACAGGTTCACCCTTTGCTTTTGCGCTGTACGTCATATAATCAACACCCGCAATTACCATATCTTTCGCACCTGTTACAACTGGGTCTAACGCTTCCTGATTTGCTCCTGCTACTGTAACTTCATTTTTCTTAAGTTGTTCAAATAAATTCCATCCATCTTTTCCATTCTTTTTCACATATCCAGTTACAAAGTCTAAAGCTGAACCTGAAAGTGCTGGATCTGGAAGATTCACTTTTCCTTTCCATTCCCCTTTCGTTATATCGCTCCAATCTTCAGGCGCTGTCTTCACATTTTTTGTATTGTACACAATCCCTAATGCTGAAGCACTATACCCGAAATAATGTCCTTTATCATCTGACCATTCAGAACGCAGCTTATCAGCTTGTTTCGCTTCTTTATAAGCTAACGTTTGACCCTCTTTCTTTAATCCTTCCATCGCTGGTAATGATGCAAGTACGACTACATCAACGACTGGATTTTTCTTTTCAGCTTCCATTCTCGCTAAAATTTTACCAGTTGTCCCTTGAAACATTTCCACCTTTATACCAGTTTTCTTTTCAAAGTCTTTTTGAATTTTTTCTGCTAACCCTTTTGGCCCTGCACTATATACAACAATTTTCTTTTCAGTCGTATTTTTACTTTTTGCATCTGCATTGCCTGTCTTTGAACTACACCCTGTTACTACAGCCGAAAATAATAAAGTACATACAAATAAAGACTTAAGCGAACTGAATTTCTTCATATGATTCTCCCCCTATATGACGAATACATTTTTTTGGCACATATAACGATACTGGTTTACCGATGCTTAATTTACTATTGTGATAAGCTGTCCATATTCCGAGTGCCCCCATGTTTACTTTTATTTCATACCGTTCTCCTACATATGTAACGTGCTTAATTTCACCTGTATACATTTCGCACACTTCATTTTTCGTCCAGCTCACATGCTCTGGACGAACCATTTTTTTACCCTCTACAAGCCAATTCGCCTTACCAACAAATTTGGCAACAAATTCATGAGACGGTTTCACATAAATATCTTCCGGTGTTCCTTTTTGTAATACTTCTCCTTGTTTCATGACAATAATTTGGTCTGACATTGACATTGCTTCTGTTTGGTCGTGAGTGACATACAGTGCAGTTAAACCAATGGAATGAACGATATCCATAAGCTCTATTCTCATTTCTTCTCGCAAAATTGCATCGAGTGCACTTAGCGGTTCATCAAACAAAATAAAATGAGGTTTTGTTACAATTGCTCTAGCGAATGCGACACGTTGTTGCTGTCCACCAGAAAGTTCGTGTGGATACCTTTTCTCCATACCTTGCAGGCGAACTCGCTTTATCGCATCTTCTACTTTTTCTCGCAATCGATTCGTTTGCTTTGTAGCTCTTAAACCAAATGCAACATTTTCAAAAACAGTCATGTGCGGCCATAAAGCAAAATCTTGAAATACCATACCGATATTCCGTTCATGAGGAGATGTCTTTATCTTTTTTGCAGCAGAATACATGCACTGGTCTCCAAAATATATTTCTCCCTTATCCGGTTCTTCAAGCCCTGCTATCATTCTAAGTAAAGTCGTTTTTCCACACCCCGAAGGTCCTAAAAGTGTAGTGAATTCCCCTTGTTTCATTACAATCTGCAACGTCTTTAACGCCTGTATTTTTCCAAATGCCTTTTCTAATCCACTAATTGTAATATCCATTGCTTCACCTCTCTCCCCTCATTCTTAACCTGCTTTCATTCTATATGGAAGATTTATACTGAATGTTAATGTACTGTAAAGATTAAATTAAAAAACTTCTAATAAACTATTTATTTCTATAGATTTTTTCTATAGTTAAAATAAAAAAGGCGGCAATTCATAATGAATCTCTTAAAATTAGAAATTGTAGTACTTATTAAGAAATACAAAAAGCTTACAATCGTTGCAGAAAAACTTGGCGTTAAACAACCAACTATTACATTTCATATAAAAAGCTTAGAAGAAGAACTCGGTGTATCTCTATTCGAATTACGTTCTGGAAGGTATTTCTTAACAGAGGCTGGTGAGGCTTTGCATCATTATGCTTCTAAAATAGATGCACTTATGAAAGAAGCTAGACGTGTCACGCAAGAGTTTAAAGATTTTCATAAAGGTGCTATAACAATCGGCGCTAGTTATGTACCAGCGACTTATCTTTTGCCAGAAGTCGTTCATCAATTTCAATGTGAATTTCCCAATATAAAAATAACGCTACTAGTGAAAACAGCCCCTGAAATTCGAATGATGCTACAAAATCACGAAATCGATCTTGGGATAATTTCCGCTGCTCCATTTGATGAACCACTTTTAAAACAAACGAATATAATGCCCGATACACTTGTTCTTGCCTTTTCCAAAGAACATCATTTTTCAAAGAAAGACAATGTATCGTTACAAAATATCGAAAAGGAACGCATACTATTGCATCGTAATCCATCTACAACGAGAGATTTACTTACACAATGGACGTTGGCGCACAACATTACATTCCAATCTGAAATTGAATTAGACTCATTAGAAACGATGAAACAAATTTTAAAATATGGTAATGGAATTGCCTTTATTTCTAAACTTGCTATCGAGCAAGAAATACAACGAAATGAGCTATGCTATATACCAATCCCTGAATTTGAATTTCAGCGTAACATTTATACGATTCATCATGAGGACAGATGGAATTCTAAAATCATTTCTTTTTTACTACAGAGCATCACTTCATTTGCAACAAAAAATTAAAAGGCTGTCGTTATGCACGACAGCCTTTCAAACTATAAATCTATTTATTTTTCTTTGCCTCAATTTTTGCTTGCGCCTCTTCAGCCTTATCTAATGCTTCTGATACTTTCTTCTCTTTTTCTTTCACTTCATCTATACTATCGACAGCTTTAATAATTTTATCGATTCCTTCTTCTTCTACCTTTCTACGCTTTGCCACTCTTTCATTTACTTTCTCTTCCACATCTTTTGCTTTTTGAAGCATATTCTCTGCATTTGATGTTACAGCTTTTTCAAGTTCAGCATCTTTTTTCTTTTGTAACACTTCATTTGCAATGTCTTTCGCTTCTAAATACTTACCATCTTTTAATGCTGTTGCTCCGTGATCCATTTTCTCAGCAACTTCTTTATATGATTTCGCTTCATTTCCTGATTTCTCTTTTTCTGCTTTTTCAAACCACATTGTTGCATCACTATACTTTTCATCTTTCAATGATTGCATACCTGTTTCAATATATGTGTCATAATTGCTACATCCAGCCATTACGACTAATAGAAAAAGCATAACAAAACTTAATTTTTTCATGCTGTTGTCTCCTTTTCTTTGCAAGCTCACTTTACTTTAACATACATGAAAAAGAGTTTCAAAAACTAAAATACTAATTTAGTCATTTTTATAATGATAAGTCAAATTTTTATTATTTTCTTATTTTTAAGCGGACACATCTACTTGTTTTTTCGCCATATGTTGCTTTACTCCAACTAATACAACTAACAATAACCCTCCGCCTATTGTCATCATAACAATGCTAGTTGGCAACATATCTAATAGTAGTCCATATACAATCATACCAAGTGGTGCGATTGCAGTCGCAATTGTTTCAAGTAGGCCAAACACACGCCCTAGGTAGCTCGGATCTGTCGTTTTTTGCATATGTACTTGCATTGGAATGTTTACAATCATAATTGCTATACCAGTTAACATCATAAAAGCAATATAGTAAATAAAACTTGCTACTTTTGGAATGATAACTAACAACGGAAAGACTGTACATAAACTTAAACCTGCAAACAAAAACAGTCCAGTATAAATAGAACGAAACGGATTATTCACTTCTTTACGCACTGATAAAGCAATCGCTCCCATTAGCATCCCGACTGCTAACATTCCCTCTACAGTACCGAGTTGCTTTGAAGATAAATGCAATGTATGGACGATAATGTACGGAAGTGCAACTGTTAGACCACACGCAAAAAAGTTTACCCACAATGCTATTTTCATTAAACCATATATTTCACGTTGTCTTTTTACATATAAAAAACCTTCTTTTATACTCGTCAAGAAATGCTCTGTACTTTCAGCCACTTCTTTTTTATATAAATCAAATACGATAAATAATTGCAAAATAACCGCTAAAAAGAACGTAATGCTATTTAATAGGAAAAACGATTTAATTGAAAAGAAACCATATACAACTCCGCCAATAATCGGTCCTAAAATATTTGATAAAGAAGCCGCCGTTTGATTTAAAGCACTCGCTTTTTGAATACGTCCTTCATCTACTAAACTCGGAATAGACGAAGTTAATGCAACAGAATAAAAACTTGCACAAATTGATAATAATGCTGCTGAAATATAAATAAAAAGAAGTGATGGCCCAAATATAGTAGCAAGAATAAACATACTAAGCATCGTTAAACTACTTAATAAATCAGTACCAATGACAAGCCATTTTCGATTCACACGGTCTGCTACAGCACCAGCAATTGGGCCACAGATCATCCTTGGAAGTGATCCGCAAACGAGCGTAATTGCAAAACCCATCCCTGAACCAGTAGTCTTTAATACATATAACCCCATTGCGAACGTATAAATACCTGCGCCTAATAAAGACGTCATTTTTCCAATCATCATTAAAATGATATTTCTAGTTGCAATCTTCATTCTTGAATCATGTTGTCCTATACTTATATCTCCCATTTTTGACTCTCTCCCCTTAAAAGTTAAATTGTGTTAAACTTATTATATAATCAACTTTCCAATTTTTACAACAAAAAGTTAAATACAATTAAACTTTTTAAATATAAAGGAGCAATAATATGGCAACTCTCGGTGAAAAAATTAAAGCATTACGAAAAGATAAAAAGCTTACGCAAACAGCACTGGCAGGTTCGGAACTGACAAAAAGTATGCTTAGTCAAATTGAAAATGGAAAAGCTACACCTTCTATGAAAACATTACAATATATTGCGGAAAAACTTGAATGTGAAACGAGCTTTTTATTAGAAGAAGATGAAGAAGAAATTGTGGAACTCATTCAAAAAATGGAGCCATTAATAAAATCAAATAAATGCGATGAAGTATACAAGACTTTACTACCTATCGTTCAAAAAGAACTACCCCTTACTTTAAACACAGCACGTTTATATAAACAGTTCATAACTGGAGCGGCCATTATGAACGATTACAATATTGAATATTACGTTGAAACAGCTGTTTCTATATTTGAAAAATATACTTTGTATCGTGAAAGTACTGAAACGAAACTACTGTTTTACTATATGCTCTACAAACGGAAAAAATATAAAGAATGTTTACAGTTGATTAGCAGAATTCGCGATGAATATAAAACGAAGAATTTAGAAATGGATCTCATTACACATATACAATTATACTTAAAAGAAGCAATTATTTTACTCGCATATGGTAATTATGAAAAATGTGAAAAAGTCATTTTAGATGCACTTGCATTTTCAAAAAAACATCAAGTGTATTATAAAACAGATGAATTTTACCGTATTTTATCTTATCAAAAAATCATTACAACCGATAAAGAGCGATATTTATATTACATAAAAAAATCGGAGCAATTTGCCATTTTTACAGAAGATATTCTATCCATTGCGATTATTGATATTTTAAAAGCTTACTACTACAACACAATTACTAATGAATATACAATCGCATTAGAACATCTAGAACAATTCCGAGAAAAACTAAAAGATGAACCAATCTTTCAAGACGATGGATTATATTATCTTGAAAAAGGAAAATCTTTGTATGGCTTAAAACGTTATAAGGAAGCTTTGGCAATATTAAAACACGCTACCATACCAGATTATATGACTCATCCACTTGATCAATCCTGGGTATTAACAGCCGGGTCTTATCGTGCCCTGTGTCATATAAAACTTCAAGATAAACCAGCTGCTCTGAAAGAAGCAAAAGAAGCAGTTCAAACGATAGATGGTTATCCTGATTCCATCTTCACTTCATTTATTAAAGAAACATTACAAATAATACAAAAACTTTAAGAATGTCTCTAAATGGTATATTATTCCTCTTTTTTAGCAAAGATAATAATGATGGGAGGAATATAAATGAATATACAACGTGCAATAGAGCTTTCTGTGTCAGCGGAACAAGCCAATGTCAGTTTTCAAGGCATGCCTGTTATGATTCAACACGTCGATGAAAGCAATGAAACCGCCCGCATATATGAAGTAAAAAACCCAGAACGCGAATTAACTGTTCCAGTTAATAGCTTAGAGGAAATATAAGAAATGCCACTTCTCTTTTGAAGTGGCATTTTTCTTCTTTCAGATTACTTATTATAAATTTCTTCAATCTTTTATTTTACATGAGCTGAAAAAAATAAGAATTTTCTACTTCTTTTCTTTTTGTGACCTGCTAAAATACAAACTATGGATTAATTATTCACACTATACATTAAGGAGGAAAAATAATGGCATCTAATTTAGAAAAAAACAATTCTTATTATGCAGTTATATTCACTTCCAATTTATCTAATAATACAGCAGATTATAGTACAGTTGCCGACAAAATGGAGAAACTTGCAAAGCAACAACCTGGATTTTTAAGTGTAGAAAGTGCACGAGGTAATTCTGGACTCGGAATAACAATTTCTTATTGGGAATCACTTGATGCGATTGAAAATTGGAAAAAGAACGCCTTACATAAAGAAGCGAAAAAAAGAGGTCGTGAGCAATGGTATGAAAACTTCCACCTGCGTATCTGCCTTGTTGAGAAAGAATTTAAGTTTCATAGAGGTACTTTATAACTATGAAGAAAAAAGTAGCTCTCATTGTTGTTCATGAAATATATGGTGTGAACGACCATATGCATCACGTTACCAACCACTTTACTTCATCTCATATAGACGTATTCTGTCCTAATCTTCTACAATCGCAACATGCATTTCATTATCGTGATGAAGAAAAAGCATATGAACATTTTATAAATCATATTGGATTTGATTATGGAAAAAAGCAAATTGAAGAATTCATTTCTCATCTTTCTAGTAGTTATACACATATTGGACTTATCGGCTTTAGTGTTGGAGCTACCATCTCATGGCTATGTAGTAACAATCCGGAAATAGATTTTATTATCGGATGTTACGGTTCTCGTATACGCGACTATGTTCACATAAAGCCTACATGCGCTACACTACTTATATTTCCTGAAAAAGAAGCTAGTTTTTCAGTATCCTCTTTAATTCAAACATTGCAGCAACAAAATAATCCTTTATTAGAAATAAAACAACTACACGGTGAACATGGATTTCTAAATCCGTACACTAAAAAATATAACGGGCACTCTACAAAGCAAGCATACCATTTAATAGATTCATTTCTTGTAAAGTGAAACTTCAATCAGTTGGGGGTGTTCATCCCCCACCTAATCTCTTTTCTTACGTTGAGTTTTAAGATGTGGGTCTTACTCCCATGCGTGATAAAAACAATCTTATAAAGGAGACTCAAAATGACGCTGACATTACTCTTACTTGTTTTCATACTCATTGCCTTTATCTCAGCGCTAACTATCATTTTTAAAACCGTAAAAAAAGGATATTTTTCAACCGCCCCTACTTACAATCTATTATCATTTGCATTTTATTTTTTACAAATTGGATTTTATATGTAACAACTTTTTATTCGTTACTCCCCGAGAAAGTTAGCGAGTTCATATTCCTGCCCATTTGGTTTTTCCTTTGTATTTTAGGATTTATCGCTTTTTGGCACGAATGGAGAAATAATCGTGTATTTTCCATATGTATCGTTCTTCTTTCCTTTATTAGTTTTTTATTTGGGTTATTGTTGTTAGTTCTTTCGGGGATGTAATAGAAGAAGGAAGAAAAGCCAACTTTCAACTTTTCTTCCTTCTATGTTTACCTTTAGTTTTCACTGTCACTGATTCACAAGGTGTATAATATATTTGAGGTGTCGCCTTATCAACAAACATCATAAACGTAACGAAACCGATAATAAAGAAAATAAACAACGTTAACAAAATTGCTCCTATCGTTAAAAGTATCATAACACCACCCCTATATTTTTCATGTTATTACACCTTTCGCTATTATATGAGCGTAATCCTTTTTAGAAAAAGAAACGTAACAAAATAATCACAACCACTCCTGTTAATACTGTACCTAATAAACTACGAGTATATATCGCTACAAGAAATGTTGGAATTGCTGCGATAAGGTAATCCCACTGCATCGTCTCATGCATAAATAATACTTGTGCTAAAAGTGCTGCTAATATTGCAATTGGTATGTAATTTAACCATTTTAAACCCCAGTCTGGAATTTGTAGTTTACTAAATACGAGTAGAGGTAAAATACGTGGCACGAGTGTAACAGCTCCTGCTGCTAATAAAAGTAATAATACATCTAATCTCATTTCCATTTTTCAATCACCACTCCAATCGTCGCAGCTAGTAATGTTGCGATAATAACCGCTATACTATCTGGCATAAATAGGTGTGAAACGTATGCGATAATAATCGCTACAATTGCAACACTTAAATGAATTACTAGTGTTGGTTTACTACTTATGAGCTGAAGAACAAATAATCCGATAAACATCGCTGGTAATGCATAATCCATCCCGTATGTATGCGGATCTGGTATCCACTCACCAAACAGCCCACCAATAATAGTAGCAAGAATCCAATTTAAATACGCTGTTACGTTAAGCCCAATCATCCACCTTTCACCTAAATATCCTTTTTGCGCTGCATGCTGCACTGCAACGCCGAAAGTTTCATCTGTAATTTGAGAACCGATGATTAAGTTTTTAAATAGAGGAATTTTCGTAAAGTACGGTGCAAGCGCTGCGCTCATTAATAAATGGCGTAAATTAACAAAAAATACAGTGAAAATAATTGCGGAAGCAGGTGCACCGGCTGCATACATACCAGCTAATATAAATTGGGCAGAACCTGCATAAATTAAAGTGGACATAAATGCAATTTCAATGATAGAAAAACCGGCTGTTTTTGCAATTACACCAGCTGCTATACCGATGCTCAAATAACCAAATACAGTTGGTAAACAATCTTTTACTCCTTGCTGAAATGTATCATCGCTCTGCAAAGCTACATGTGCCTCAGCTTTACTCATCTCTATCATCCTCCATTCCTTCTAAAGTTCGTTTTCCTGTTACGACATGAACTAAATCTATATTTTCACGCCATAACGTATCTAACTTATCAGCTCCAAATTCCTTTGTGATTTCTTCAACCATAATATCGTGCCTTACATACTCTGTAGCAACGAGAACTAGCGCTGGGTCATACGTTGTAACGGCCCATGAAGTGCTATCATTTGAAAAGTTCGCAATTAATACTTCCTCTCCATCACGAGCAATAACAGTTAAATGACCACCCATTCTCTTTTCAACAACGTGAGGCGTCATATAATTATGGTGAAACGTCGCTCCTATTTTTGTTTCTGGAGCTCCAAATAAGATTGAAAATATATGTACGCCTTCCTCTTCCTTTTGATGAATGTATGGCTCAATTTCATACACTTGATCTTCCCATACAGAAACCCATAACTCTTCCTTAGCTCTACTAATTATATTGCATATTTCTTTCAAAACACGATCATTTGAACGAATATGCGAAATTACATCTATTTGTCGCTCTTGTTCTAAACAATTTAATTTCTCATCTAAAAATTCAAATGACTTTTCAAAGTCTTTTCGCATTCGATTCATTAATTCGGTAGCTGGTACTGGTACATATTTAACTGGTTCGGAAGGTACAATATGCACCGCTCCTTTATCCATTAACTTACCGAGTACCTCGTAAATCATAGAACGAGGTACTCCTGTTTGTTTACTCACTTCATAGCCTGTTACTGGGGAGTGTTTTAACAATCCAATATACGCTTTACATTCATACTGGGAAAATCCTAACTTTTGTAATTCCTTTATAATTTCATCCATCGGTAACCCCTCACAATCTAAATCGCCCTTACTTCAAAACGACGATTTTGCTTCCCTTTACTTTTTACTTTATCAATAACAAGTGTTCCTATTTCACTCGTATTTTTCACATGTGTGCCTCCACAAGCTTGTTCGTCTAAATTTTCAATTGTAACAATGCGGATTTCTTGGATAGTCGTTGGCAGGAGATTTATTGCTGTTTTAATCATTCCTACAGCATTTTCTGCTTCTTCGCGGCTCATATAACGAGTGGAAATTTCTTTATTTTGCTTAATAAGTTTATTCACTTCCTCAACAATTTCTTCTACTTCCACGCTCGATAACTCTTGTAACTCATTAAAATCGATACGTGCTTTATCAGGATAAATTTGATTTCCGGTGCATAGAGCCCCATACTTTTCATAAACAACAGCTCCGATAAGATGCAGTAAAGAGTGATGACGCATTAAATTATGACGTCTTTCCCAATTCATCTCTAATTTAACTGGACCTAATTTTACTTGAGCTTCATCTTTTATATAGTGAACTATTTCTCCCTGCTCCTTCTTTACTTTTTCAACCTCAAATACAGACCCATCTTGTACAATGACACCCGTATCACATTCCTGCCCTCCACCAGTTGGATAAAAAACTGTTTCTTTTACAAATACTTTATTCCCTTCTACTTTTATCACTTCTGTTTCACAACTCGTTTTGTATGCATCTTCTAAATATAATGCCGTTGTCATACTCTCACCTCTTTAGTAGTTATAGTTATACCTACTAATATAAAAAAGAAGTTCTGTAAAGTCAATTGATAATTCTGAAATTTGAAATTAATAAAAGACTCCTTTATTAGGAGTCCACTATCTCAATATTTCATTCGCTTCTTTTTCATAAATTTTATCAAATGACGTCATAACGCGCTGTGATGCTTGAATCATCTTTTGATCCGTCATAAGATCGGCCATCTCTTTCGTCATATCTACATTTGAATTTTCTAGCATATGATTTTTTACTATTCCTGTTCCGTTCGGTAAATTAGCAATGTTTCCTTCTGCTAGTGTAAAGCTTTTATTTTCACGTTGCACGAGACGAGCATTCGTTTCTGCATCTACTGTTTTTGTTTGCAAACGAGCAATATTATTTTGTGTTACTTCATCATATAATGTACCGTCTGCTTGTACAGCAACCTTTGCTCCTTCTGGAATACGAATACGCTCATTATTCTCTCCCATTACGAAAGCACCTGAAGATGTTTGTAAATAACGATCACCATTTAATGTGAAACTACCATCTCTCGTTAAAAACGTTTCATCATTTTTAGAAGTAACGAAAAATGATGTTGTGCCGGCTGCGCCGTCATCTAAAAAGAAATCTGTAGCGCTATTTGTCATTTGTATATTTCCTTGTACTAAATTCACATGTGTTGCAGCTGGTACTACAGCATAATCGACCGAACCGATATTTGTTACCGCCCCATCTCCGCGGCGATATGTGTCTTGTACATCAAATACTTTAGACGTCATATTTTCTGCTTTAAATCCTGTCGTTTGAGCATTTGCAACGTTATTCGAATGAACATTAATTCGCTGCATGTAGTTCATCATACCCATAGAACCTATATAAAGACCGTTCATATTCGTTTGAATAAGGCAAGTGCCTTATTCTTCACCTCTTTTCTACGATGTTTGTAACATTTGTTTCGCTAAATGTTCAGCTGTAGCGATATGTATATTTTTCCTTATGTCTTGGCCGTCTGTCATTAATACAATAGGAGCTGATGATACTGCTGGAATTTTCAACAATTCACCACTACTTGCTGTTTCATCAAATTTTGTAAACACAATACCATCTATATGAATATCTTTAAAGTTTGTAATGATTTCAATCATATCTTTACTTTTCATCGAAGCTGATAACGTTAAACAAATATAATCTGGTTCTACTTGTCCCATCGTTTCAATCATTTCTTCCACTGTTTCTGTCGTACGATAATTTTTTCCGGCTGTATCAATTAAAATATAATCGACGCGCGCTTCTTCTTTAAAATACGTAAGCGCTCTTGTCATTGCAGCTTCATCACGCACAGCAATTACTTCCGATCCAATTGTCTTTACGTTATCTTGCAATTGCTGCACTGTCCCTATGCGCGAATGATCTGTCGTTATAAAACCAACTGTTTTGTTCTTACCGTGAAATTGCCATGCCATTTTCGCAAGCGTCGTCGTTTTACCAACACCAGTTGGACCGATTAATGCAATTGTTTGTACTTCTTTTTCAAAGACGTTTTCCGTATTGAAATGAGATTTCATATCTTCCAATATGTACCTAATAACTTCTTCTTCCGTAATCATCGTTGCATTTTCAAACTTTATTTTTAACTTTTCAGCATATGCATAAATGAAATATTGTTCCACATCGTTTTGTTCTAGCATCCGAATTACCTTTTGAATAATAAACGGTACAGATTCTTGACTTTCTTTCTTTGGAACTACTTCTTCTTTCTTTACCGGAACGACTTGTTTCACAACTTTTTTCTTTTTCGGTACTTCCGTTTCTTTCGTCTGTTTCACCACGACAATTCCTTTTTCAAACAGCTTTAATAGTTTTTCTTTTTTTCTTGCCCATTCTTCACTATTTCCTGTTTGCATTGCCGCGTATGACATAGAAGTCGTTACGTTTTCTAAATTGTGCAGTACTGATTGAATTCCATTCGCCTTCACAATTTGTTCTGAAGGATCATTCACGACATCCATTAACTGTTCATGAAATTGTGCTGTACCTTCATTCACTTCTTCCTGTTTTTCTTCTGGAAAAGCAACTAACATTTCATAATCCTTTTTCCAGAAAAACGGTATATTTCGTTTTACACTTTCATCGACAACGTAATAATAATCTGTACCATATTGGTCAAATAACTTTCGATACAATTCATTTTTCGAAGCTGCTTTTATTCGCATTAACGCTTCTTTCTTTTCTGTACTTTCCATTACTTCACCCCCTACTATTCAATATAGGCAATTTGATCCACAACAATTTCTGGTGCTAATTCACTAATACAAAGTACTTGTGCTTCCACTTGATAACGTTCTAGCAGTCTTACAATCGCAAATCTAAAATCTTTTCTACGTGTTAATAACACTGGTTCTCTTCCCATTAAACGTGCTTGCTTAAAGACGCGTTGCACTTGCTCAACGACACGTGTTTCTAAATCTAAATCCCAGTTTAATAAGTAACCTTGATATGAATTATTCACAACATCCGCATCTAACTCAATTGAATCAGAGAAGAGCGCTGCATATATTTTTCCGTCCGGATTTTTCGCATTTTCACAAATAACTTTTGAAATACATTCACGAACAAATGATGTCACACCGTCAACGTGGTTTTGATACACTTCTTTTCCGTCAATAATACCTTCAATAATTGTTGGTAAATCACGAATAGAAATACCTTCTTTTAGAAGTTGTTTAATAACATTTTGAACGAGTGATAAATCAATTTCTTTCTTCTTAATCTCTTCTAATAGAACGCCATTATCATTTTCAAGCGAGTTAATTAAGTCTTTTACATGTTGACGCTGAATTAATTCATGAAGATTACGTCTAACGATAACATCTAAATGTGTAATTAATATGCTAAGTGGCTCTAACACTTGATAGCCTTTCATTTGTGCATCTTGCACCATATGCTCTAAAATCCAATATCCATCTTCACCGAAAATTGGATCTTTCGCTGGCTCTGCATCTAAATCAGCCATTACGTTCGGTGTTTTCAGTGCTAATAAATAACCTGATTTTAAAACACCTTCAGCCGCCTTCGCACCTTTAATACGAATAATGTAACGACCACGTGGTCTAAAACTCGTATTATCTTTAAAGTTAATTCCAGGAACGTTAATACCAAGGTCAGTAATAATCGACTTCCGCATAAGAACAACTTTATCACGAGCTGTTTCCCCGTTAATTTTCTGCTTTACAAGTGCTGCTAAATCTAAACCTAGTTCTACAATAATCGGATATTTATCCGTAAATACTCCGAATGAATCTTCCACTTGTTGTAATTGCTCATCTTCGCCTTGAATCATTTCTAATTCTTTTTGGAGCTCGTCTTCTTTTTCTTTCTTTATTCGATTTTTATTACGAATGCCTAAGAAGATAATCGTTCCACCAACGAGTGCGAATGGTAGAAACGGTAGCGGAGTAAAAATACCCATTGCGATAAATAAACCACCTAGTGCATATACAACGACTTCATGCGCTAATAACTCTTTAAAGATACCTTCTGTTACTGTATCCGGTGAGCCGTCAAATACACGCGTTACGATAATACCTGTTGAAATTGCAAGCATTAATGAACCGATTTGGTTTACGATTCCGTCACCGACAGTTAACTGTGTATAATGAAGAGCTGCATCTGCAAAGCTCATTCCTTGCTGCATCATTCCGACAATTAAACCGAAAATAATGTTTACGAATAAAATGACAATCCCGAAAATAACGTCCCCTTTAATGAACTTCCCGGCACCATCCATCGCTCCGTAAAACTCTGTTTCCATATTTAATTTTTTACGTTTTGCCTGTGCATCTTTTTCTGAAATAATACGCTGGTTTAAATCAGCATCGATAGACATTTGTTTCCCCGGTAAAGAATCAAGTGTAAAACGAGCTGCTACTTCAGCTGTACGAGATGCACCGTTTGCAACGATAAACTGGAATATGATTAATACTGTAAAAATAACGATACCAATTAATAAGTTTCCGCCAATTACGAACTGGCCGAACTCTTCAATAACATGACCGGCATTTCCGTCTGTCAAAATCGCTCGCGTCGTCGAAACGTTAATCGATACGCGGAAAATCCCGATTAATAACAACATCGTCGGAAATGACTTTAATTCATCCCACTCGTTAATACTTGTCGCTCGCATATAAATAAGTACTGACATACTTAGTAGAAAAACGATAATGATATCAAGTATAAATGGTGGAAGTGGAATTAAGAGCGCCACTACGAATGACGCTGCTAAAAAGATAGAAAAATAGGTTCTTGCAGAATCTATCTTAAACAAAGAGATCTCCTCCAAACGCGCTATTATACTTCAAGTTCATTCGTCTGAATTAAATAGCGCATAACTTCAATTACAGCTACGTATAAATCTTCTGGAATCGTCTCATCTTCCTCGACTTGATAATATAAAGAACGAGCAAGCGGACGGTTTTCCACCATTGGTATTTCTTGTTCACGGGCAAGTGTTCGTATATATAATGCGAGCTCATCTTCCCCTTTTGCAACGACAATTGGTGCTGCATCAACGTGTTTATTGTAACGAAGTACGACCGAAATATGAGTCGGGTTGTTTACAATAAACGTTGCGCCATCCATCTTCTTCGCAATTGTTCCTTGCAAGATTGCATGCATAAAGTTTTTTCGTTTCCCTTTTACTTGCGGGTCCCCTTCATTATCTTTATGCTCCCTTTTTACTTCTTCTTTTTTCATCTTAATATCTTGTTCGTACTCCCATTTTTGATAAATGAAATCAATAATAGAAAGAATGATTAAAATAATTAAAATGGCTAAAAAGATAAATTTAATTTGACTAATAATTTCAGTAAGTGACGCTGTCCAGTTAAATCCAATCATACTAACAATCTTCTCTAAATTCTTTTTAAAGAGAACGTACGAAACGTAACCGATTAATCCCATGTAAAACAGTGATTTCAAAATATCTACTAAACTTTTACGACTAAACAATCTCGTAAAATAGTTTTTCGGATTAATACGTGACGCTTTCGGTTTAATGACTTTAGAAGAAAATAGGAAGCCGACTTGAATCATATAATTGAATAAATGAAAAGCATATACGAGTATTAATATCGGAGCCGATACTTTTAGTAATAAAATCCCCATTAAATAAAAATACTCGGTTGAATCTGTATTTTTTCCAATTTGATCAAACAGCACCGCTACGGAATTCGCAATCTCAAACCCTAGCCAATCTCCGAAAAAGTAAACGACAACTGCTAATACGAGAATGGAAAATAAATTATTTAAATCTTTACTCCGGGCGATATTCCCTTCTTCACGCGATTTTTTACGCTTCTGCGGGGTGGCCTTTTCTGTTTTATTATCCTTTGCCATGCGCGTCCCCCTACTTCGTTAAGAAAAAGTTAAATAGTTTCGTATACTCTTCAAGTAATACATCCGTCATATTTTTAAACACATAACCGAGCATCGGTACACTCATCGCAATAAACAAAATCCCACATGTAATTTTAATTACGTATGCATTCATAAAAACGTTTAATTGCGGAGCGTTTTTTGCGATTAAAATTAAAACAAAGTTAATGATGAATAAACTTCCCATAAGCGGCAGAGCAATTTCAACCGCTGATGTGATCGCAAATAATAACGTTGCGAGTAGACTATCTAAAAAACTAGTCGTCAACAATTTTGAAATCGCCTCTGTATATTGAAACGACTTTAAAATAGTGGCAACGAAATAGTTAATGCCGCCAAGTGAAATAAAAATAATAAGAAAAAATATATCAAAAATTGTTGATAGCAAAGTGGACTGTGACCCTGCATTTACATCAAACAAACTTGCTTGTGATAAACCAATATCAAAGTCTAAAATATGCCCTGCCATTTTCGGAATGTTCCACAGCATTTCTACAATTTTTGAAAGTGATAATCCAATTACAATTTGCGTTGCTGCATAAGCTGCAACGTCCCAAACTGTCTTGATGTGAGAGACATCCACTTGATCGGCCACTGTAATTGAAAGAGCAAGTCCAACTGTAACCTTTGCCATCGCCGGAATTGATCGACCTGAGAAAAACGGTAAAAAATATAAAAATGAAGTAATGCGACAAAACGCAAAAAACGTCGCCGCCCATAATTCCATATTCATTTCAGTTCACCTATCTTAGTACGAACGCAATAGCGATGGGATTTTATCAAATAAATCTAAAATAAGCATCGTTAACTCTTGGAACATCCACGGACCTAAAATGATAATAACGAGCACAATACTCGCCATTTTCGGTAAAAACGTCAGCGTTTGCTCTTGAATTTGCATCATTGCCATAATAACCGCGATAATAATAACGACAATCAGACTTACAACGGCAATCGGCATTAAAATCATAACCCCTTTATAAAAAAAGGTTTGGAAAATATCTATAATTGGTGACGTATTCATTTATATGACTCCTATCACATAGCATCAAGCGCTTCAAGCGACCGTCTTAAACATAATATCGACGATTTTTGTATATCCACCTAAATATACGAAAACGAGTATTTTAAACGGTAAACTTAAAATCATCGGCGGTACCATCATCATCCCGAGGTACATTAAAAGTGTACTAATAATCAAATCTATAAATACAAACGCTAAATAAATGAACATCCCTGTAAGTAACCCTTTTTGAATTTGCGTTAACGTAAAGGATGGTACGAGTGTAAATAAGGAAAGATCTTTCAAATCTTTCGGCAACTCTTCTCCGCGTACTTTCAGCATCATTTTCAAATCATGCTTATACGTATGCTTTGACATATATTCTTTCATAATAGGAGCTGTCGTTTCCGCAGCTTGGCTTACTGTTATTTTCTCTTTCGTCATCGGATCCCACACATCGCTCTTCAGTTGCCCGAGTACAGGCTGCATCGTAAAGAGTGATAAAAATAATGCAAGTCCAACAAGCACTTGGTTTGGTGGTAAATTCATTACCCCAAGTCCTTGACGTGTAATCCCAAGAACGATCATAAAATAAGTAAAATGTGTAAATAATAGAACGATAGAAGAAGATAATGATAAAAGGGTAACGAGCGCAAATAGTTGTACACTTGAATTACTCGTAAACTCTTTTCCATTTTCGAAATTAATAAAACCGTTCGGGGCCGCATACGCTGGATTTACAAAAATAATTGAAAAAACGATAGAAAATACGAAAATAACGGCTAATAATGATAACTGTTTCTTTATTCTCATGATGGATCCTCTACTTTTTTCGTTTCAGTCTTCACCGCGTCTTCTAGTGCTTGTTGAAACTGATTTCCTGTTCCGGTTAATTGCACAGACTGTACACCGTTATTACTAATAACAGTGAACACTTGCTTTCCGTCCACTTCAAATAAAAAGGCACTGGTTTGATGATTTAAATACACGCCGTCTTTTACTTGAATATGGCCATTTTCACCCTGCTTAAAAAACTGCTGTTTGCGCGTCTTTTTCGTCATATAATATGCACCGTAACCGAGCGCACCAAACAGTAAAACGACTTGAAATAAGGTCGTCATATACGACATATGACTCCTCCTCTACTCTTTATCTTGCATTTGACTTTGCGCTTTCATAAGCGCCGCTTGTTTCTTGTCAGCTTCAATTTCAGAAATGATAATACCGAATTTCTCGTCCATTACAATTGCTTCACCGATGCCGACTTTCATATTACTTAAATACACATCTACTTTATGTCCTAAGTTTTTCTCTACTTCAAGAACATCGCCAACTTTTAACTGCTTTACATCACCGAGCGTAATAGATGACTTTCCAAGCTTTACACCAAGTTCAATCGAAATATCTGAAACAGTATCAATATGTGCTTTACCTGCTTCATTTCGCTTTCCTGCAAAATCTTCTAATCCCATTAATGACACAGGAGATACTTCATGCTTCATATGGATCCTCCTACTCTACAAAACTTTTAAATAGGAGCGCCTTACGCGTTCCATCTTTTCCAATAAAACAATTAAATTTATGCTTTCCATCTACATAACCAAGTAATTCATCCGAAACTTTCGTATGAAGCGGAATAATATCGCCTTCTTCAATTTGTTCAATCTCACTCATTGTCATTTTCTGCTCACCAATCGCAACGTGAACAGGTTTGTACACTTGATTTACTTTCACTTCCACTTCAGACGTATACTTCCTACGTTTGTCTGAAGAATGTTCGACAATATTTTCAGACGTTAACTTATCCATAATTTCTTCAACAGATAAGAACGGAATCCCGATACGCACCGTCGTATTCCAAAAATCTGTTTTCATATTTACGTTAAGTAATGAAATGATATCGCTCGCTGTCGTAATCTTTAATGCATTCGGATCTGTTTCCGTCGTTACAAATTTCGGTTCAATCGCAACAACACTTTCAAATGATTGCTCTAAATTTTTACAAAGAAGCAAGAATATATTATCAAGCGTTAAAAACTCAAATGCTGTTAACGGTCTGCGCATCGTAAAGTTACGCTTACTATCTCCGCCAAGCCAACATTCATGAATATAAATAACGAATGCTAAATCAATCTCAATAACAATTTCTCCAAGCTCTGGTAAACCGAGATCAATTACACAATATAAATAATAATCTTTCGGCATTTTCTCCACATACTCACTCGTAAATGGAACTTGCTCAACTGTTGAAGGCTCTAGTTCAATTGGAATACGCATACGCGCTGATAACGTCTGTGACGTCTGTTTTCCAAATGTAGAAGCAATTGCTTGCAAACTACGTAAATGCTCAACACCGAACTTCTCTGGTCTATTAAAATCATACTCTTGAAATTTCTCTTGCTTTCCTGCTTCTTGTGCGAAAGCTGGCATTTCCTCGCCTTCATTTACCGCCTTCAGCAGGGCATCAATTTGCTCTTGGCTTAATTTTTCGCCACTCATGACAATCCCCTTCCCTACCTTTTCAATTCAACGATTTCAACGTACATCTTCCCATTCTTCGTCAAAATCTTTCCGGTTCCAATCTCTTCATTCTCAAGCATAAGACGCACCGTATTTTTCGTTGAATTTTCAAGACGATACAATGTACCTTTCGTAATATGAAGCAGATCTTCAATTTTCTTTTTCGTATTTCCGATTTCAAAATAAATTGTTAACGGAATATCATCTTGTAATTTCAAATCTAGCCAACTCCCATATCATGTTCACGAAAATTTCATGTTCTCTCTATATATGAAACTTCTTATTTTGAAACGTCGATATTTAATATTTTTTTAATATATCCTTGCGTTTCTTTAAATGGCGGTACGCCTCCGTACTTTCTCACATTGCCAGGACCAGCATTATAAGAAGCAAGTGCCAATACTAAGTCGCCGTTATTTTTCTTTAAATAACCGCTTAACTCTTTCACGCCACCTTCAATACTTTCAGCTGGTGAAAAGGGATTCTTCACACCCATCTCCTTCACATTCGCTGGCATAAGCTGCATAAGACCCATCGCACCTGCATGTGACACCGTTTTCGGATTAAAATTAGACTCTACTTCAATCATTTTTTGAATTAACGTTTTCGGAATTCCGTATGTACGACTTACGCGATCAATAATATCCTCATACTTTCCTTCATTGAAAGAACGTATTTTTTGAATATTATACTTCTTCGTTAATTCCCACGTATCAGCAGCCTCATTTTTCGTTTCTGGGAAACGTCGTTCAAACTCTTTTTGCGCAACTTGCACTTCATCTGCTTTCTTCGTTTCAGACTTTTCTTCAGACTTACTCGCTTCCTCTACTTTATTAATAGTTTCTACCGGCTTATTAACAACCGCTTCTATTTTCGTAGATTGTACCGGCTGACTCATATCTTCTACTTTTGCCGGCTGCGTAGTTTCTTTCGTCTCCTTCGCAGGCTCACTCTGCAACTTCTCTTGAAAACGACTACTAACGAATGCTTGTGGACTACTTAGCTTTTGCTGAATTTGTCCTTTTTTATATGCAAGCACTTCTTTTACTATATTTCCAACTAACATAATATCACCTTTTCGGTAAACAAAGATAATCTAATATTAGAGTTTTTTTTTAAAGTTTGCAATAATCCTTTTAATAATTATGTAATAAAAAAATGAATATATTGTTAAACTGTTATTTTTTTATATTTATTAATTCGAATTTTTAGTTGACACCCGCTATGACAGGGATTACAATAAATCTCGAAATTGATTTTTTCGCATATTACCGTTTTTCAATTTGCAGAAAAGTCAATATAAAAAAATGGGGGTTTCTTAACATGAGAATTAATACAAACATTAACAGCATGCGTACTCAAGAGTACATGCGCCAAAACCAAGCTAAAATGAGCAACGCTATGGACCGTTTATCAAGCGGTAAACGTATCAACAACGCTTCTGACGATGCAGCAGGTCTTGCAATCGCAACTCGTATGAAAGCGCGTGAAGGCGGTTTAAACGTAGCTGGACGTAATACACAAGACGGTATCTCTTTAATTCGTACAGCTGACTCAGCTTTAAACTCAGTTTCTAATATCCTATTACGTATGCGTGACCTTGCAAACCAATCTGCAAACGGAACAAACACTGAAGGTAACCAGGCTTCTTTACAAAAAGAATTTGATCAACTAAAACAACAAATCGATTATATTGCAGATAATACACAATTCAATGATCAAAAATTATTAGATAGTGATGGTAAAGAGATTAAGATTCAAACACTTGACACTGGAAGCAAAAGTAATACTCAAATGACAATTACACTTAATAGCGTAAAAGTAGACGATTTAAAACTTTCTGACACAGTAAAAATTGGTGATGATACAAAAGCTGATAGTACAAAGGCTGCTAACCCAGCTGAGGCTTTAAAGGCAATTGATGCAATCGATGCTGCTATTACACAAATTGCTGGTCAACGTGCTACGCTTGGTGCAACATTAAACCGTTTTGAATTTAATTCAAATAACTTAAAGAGTCAAGAAACTAGCATGGCAGACGCTGCTTCTCAAATCGAAGATGCTGATATGGCAAAAGAAATGTCTGAAATGACTAAGTTCAAAATTTTAAACGAAGCTGGTATCAGCATGCTTTCTCAAGCAAACCAAACTCCACAAATGGTAAGTAAATTATTACAATAATCCATTTAGCAACTATGAAAACACACCTCTCTACAAATTGAGAGGTGTGTTTTCATATATCAATCCCCCCTAACAATTAAGAACCAAATATCCCTTCGCAGCTTGAATACTTACAAACTTGGCATAGCTATTTCAATGTGTCTAATACCTCCCCAAAACTATACTTTTCTCTCTTTTAATCATTTCATCAGATAAATTAAATTTATTGGAGGACCTGTACAACTTTAATTATTATAGTTTAAATCCATCCAACAATAGTAGAATTATAAAGGGACACAGGATCCTTGTGTATTTTACATTAAGAACTCGTTCATATCACTTACAATTAGCTAAATACCTTATCATTCAACTCTATAAAATCTATATCCTCTTCCATTCTTAATAGAGACACAACATCATTTACAAACCATAATAACTATTAGAAGTACAACTATTTATCACATCATAAAAAAGGAATAGCCTAACTAATCTGTATCCAGCCTTTTGTAAAGGGCATTTTTTAAAAAAACTAGATAACATCAAGCAGATAATTTCTGTATTCTGATCTTATCCCATGTCCATCAAATTAAGTTCATACAACATCAAATATAGTAAAGGGTGTTTCATTTTTTGAATTGGGCCACTTGATCATCAGACATGGTATAATTGCAAACGAAACCTAATATATCAATGACTGTTTTTTATCATACCGATGAGATTTTCGCTCGTTTTGCTGTAGGAGCTTGAATAGCTGAATAGTAATCTTTGATAGTTCTTAGATATCTTTCTGTATGGCTACATCCTCCCGCCCAGATAAATTGATGAAAATATATCCCGAAGCTGAAATGCAGTTGAATCTAAAATACGGATCTGCTTGGAAACAGGGGTGTATGGAGAAAAAATTCGTATAGATGAAGTTGATTTTTTATTTAGAAGTTTAGTCAATATATGTTGTAAAAACTAAACGGCTACTTTTTCAGCCCTTCTGTGGATGCTTTTAAGCACCGATTTAAAGAATTTGTAGCAACATTTTGACTCATCCATATACAACTTCTTCGGTAACTATAGTTACCATTTATCTCTGAACCTCGCTCGTATTCTACTGATTTAATTTTTTGATTTCATCCCCTTTTTCGTAGCTAATAGCTTTTTTAAGCATGCGTTTTCCACTTCTAATTGTTATATTCTAGCACCTTGATTTATTTCATGTGTTTGTCTAGTTCTTCCTCTTTTTTCTTGTAGGCCCAGAATCCTTTCATTTTTATATTTTTTAATTCACCTATCTATAACTGAATATATAACGCCTAATTCCTCTCCAAATAATTCAATTCCAATTCCTCTATGTGAGTACAATTCAATAGCTTTCATTTTAAAATCCATTGAGAAAGTTCTTTTATTTTCAAAAAAATCCCCTTCATAAATAAACAGTAAAGTACCTTTCTCTCACCCGTCTACTATCAGAGGATAATATCACTTTTAAAACGCTTTTATATAATTTAGAAATAAATATATTTTCTTCCTTTAACTTAAAAATATATTAACTTATTACTATCTATTAAATAGCTTTTACCAGAATATTCACATTCAACATTCTAAAAATCGTTATTAACAAAATATTTTTCTATTTAAAAATTATTTATTAAATAAAAAAAGTGCACTAGTAAATAGTTAGTCAACTATTTACTAGTGCACTTCCCTTTATTCCATCTAATTCATTAACTGCACAAATTATTCAGCAATATAATTTATTACAACACGTTTACTTTCATCTTTATTTAATTTTGTAACACTTACATAGATTTTTCCTGCTGCTTCCCCTAACTGAGGGATTACAACATTTACCGCCGTTTTATTTTCTGCTACCGTTGCTGTTCCAATTACTTCTTCGACTGTCTCTTCATTATATACACTTACCTTATCACCTGCTGTTAAACCAGTCACTCTAACAATATCAGCCGCTCCGTCATTATTTAAAACAACAATATTTCCAGTTACTGGCGCCGCCGTTACTTGTGATTCATATTTCACCGCTGTACGAGCACTTTCTAGCTCATTTTCACTCTGTACACTTACGTACACTGTTCCACCTGTTGTTTTTAATAGATCTGCTTTTTTGATTATCGCTTCTGTTTTTTCCTCCGCAAAAGTTTCTGCTTTCGCTGTTGCAATTGCTTCTCCGTCTCTCGTTTCTTCATATACGCGGACAATGTCACCTTTTTTCAGTTCTGACACTGTAATTGTATCTTCTGCTTCCACTTTATTATTTGACACTGTGATTTTTTCTACTGCTGGTGCCACCGTTGTTGGCTCTGCTTCGTACTTCACTGTGACTCTCTTACTCTCATCTTTATTCGATTTCGTTACTGTTACGTATACTGTGCCGCCTGTTGATACTAGTAAATCTTTTCCTGTGATTGTCGCTTCCTTCGCATCTTTCGCCACGTATGCTTTCTCTAACTCTTTCCCTTCTGTTGATGCATCATATACGCGAACAAGATCACCTTCGGCAATCCCACTTACTGTAATTGTATCCGCATCTCCAGCCTTATTGTTTGTTACTTTTACTGTATCCACCGCTGGTGCCACTGT